>CAMEUD010000123.1 GCA_945937975.1 uncultured Clostridia bacterium | reverse complement strand
GAATCATCTCCTCACTTGGATTTGCAAGATTTATGTAATATGGAGCATGTGCAGAAATAAGAATATTATATTTCTTGCCTTCTTCACCTATTTTCTTTGCAGTTTCACTTCCCATTGTAAATCCACGCCCAAACGATACTTCATAAGCAGAAAGCCCTTTTTCTGAAAGCCACTTTGGTGCTTCAACTGAATGTTTATGCTTTTCTAAGTAAAATATATCTTCATTTCCAGATGGTCCAAATCTTACCATATTTTTATTCCTTTTATTTTTCAAAAAATTTAAAATTATTCTCTCTAATCTGTTCAAGTGTACAACTATCATCTAAAGAATAATCACCACATATAGTACGTATAATACCTAGCATAGTACCATATATAGATAACTTATATGCTATATCTCTGCAAATACTTCTAATATAAGTACCTGCAGAACATTTGATTTCAAACATAAAAGTATTCTTTTTTATTTGATACAAAACATCACACGAATAAATTATCACATGTCGAGTTTTTAATTCAAACTCCTCACCCTTTCGTGCTAATTCATAAGCATTTTTTCCATTTACTTTTTTTGCTGAATACTTTGGTGGTAATTGGTCAAATTCTCCAACAAATGATTTTGATATTTCTTTAACTTGGTCAAGAGAAATTTCAACATCGTTTGAGTTAATAACTACCCCTTCACTATCCAAAGTATCTGTTTCTTTCCCAAAAAAGAAAACAGCTCGATACACTTTTGTTTTATTCAAATATTCATCAAATAACTTTGTTGCTTTATTTACAGCTAGCAATAAAACTCCTGTTCCTAATGGGTCAAGAGTTCCCAAATGCCCAATTTTATTAGGTTTTAAAATTCGTTTCACAATTTGAACAGCCAAGCTTGAAGACATACCAGTTGGCTTATTGAGAACTATTATTCCATTTTTTTCAAACATTAGACACCTGCTCTATTTCATCTTTGCATAATTTTATTAATTTATCCAAATTGTCTTTAAAATCTTCTCTTATTTCAAGACCTGATGCTTGAGAATGACCTCCTCCCCCAAGTGCTGATGCAATGTGAGATACATCATAACCAGAAATACTTCTTAAACTCACAGAAAACACATTCTTTTGTTTTTCTACAACTGTAAATGCAATTTTAGTATTTTCAAGATTAACAAGCATATTCACATAATCACCAATATCCACTTTTGTAAAATTGTGTTTCATCATAAATTTACCAGAAATAACAATATAAGTAAGTTCTCCATCAAAAACTATTTGGCTGTTTAAGAGTTGTCTTATCTCAAAAGTTTTCCTTGGTATTTTTTTAATTATATTATAATTTATGCAATGCAAATCTGCACCTAACTCTAATAATTTTGCACCTACATAATGAGTTGAACTTGTTGTGTTATCATGTAAAAAACACGCTGTATCATCAACAACACCCATATATAGTTTTGTTGCTATATCTTTTGTTATATTAATTTTTGCTGTAATAATTAACTCAAAAATTATTTCACTACATGATGCCTTTTTATTATCTACATAAGTTACAAGTGTTCCTTGTAAATTCCTATTTTTATGATGGTCAATTACAATTGTTTTTGCAAAATTTAAAAAAATATCTTTATATTTTCCAAGTAATCTATCACTAGCAACATCAACTGTGATCAATAAATCGTAATTGCTTAAATCAAAGTCTTTTTTATTTACATTATCATATTCAAGAAATGTTAATCTTGGTGGTATGTCATCATCAATAAATGCGTCTACATTTATGCCAAAACTTTGTATTAAAAAAGATATGGCAGAAATACTGCCCAAGCAATCTCCATCAGGAGATTGATGACCAAAAACTGCCACACTTTTTGATTGTTTAATTAAATTAATTATTTGTTTCATCATCTTCACTTTCTTTTGGAATATTGAGTGTTTCTAAAATTGCATTAATATCATCACTGTGCTTTGCACCTTCATCTAATATAAAATTCAATTTTGGAGTATATGGTAAATCAATCATTTTAACAAGTTCTCTCTTTATAAAACCTTCACTTTTTCTTAATTGGTTTATAACAACATTCTTATCTCCTGTATAAACGCTTACACCAACTTTACAATATCTAAAATCAACAGAAAGTTTGACAAAAGTTATTGTTATAAATTCATTAAGTCTTGGGTCATTAATCTTGTTTCTTAAAATATCATTTAAGGCTCTTTCAACTTCAGAATTAGCCCTTTCAGTTCTTATACTTGACATAACTAACCCCTTTTAATTTCTACTTTTTGATATACTTCAAAAACATCACCAACTTGAACACCAGTTGAATCTTTAAGTTTAATTCCACATTCGTATCCATAATTGATTTCTGCTTTGTTATCTTTTTGAATTCTTAAAGCTTCAATTTGTGTTTCAAGAATCTTCTCTTTACCACGATATACATTTACAAATGCATTTCTTGTAATCTTACCATCTGTAACATAAGAACCACAAACAACCCCACTTTGAGATAACTTGAACATTGCTCTAACTTCTGCATGGCCAATTGTTTGATTTTCATATTTAACAGTAAGCATTCCATTGATAGCTTTTGTTATTTCATCAACAACTTCATAAATAACTTTGTATGATTTTACTTGAACATTCATAGACTCTGCAATTTGTTCAATTTTTGAAGATAATTTTAAATTAAAGTTTATTACAACTGCATTTGAAGCTTGTGCAAGTAATAAATCACTTTCGGTAACTGCACCAGCACCACTATGAATACAAACAACTTTTGCTTCTTCATTTTTAATTGCTGTTAATGATTGTTTCAATGCTTCAACAGAACCTTGTACATCTGCTTTAATAATAATATTTAAAGCTTTTAATTTTCCTTCATTTACTTTATCCATAAAGTCTTCAAGTGAAACACCACTTGTTGAATTTGCTCTAATTTCTTTTGCTTTTGAAATTCTTTCTTGAATGACTTGTTTTGAAAGTTTTTCATCAACTGCAAAAACCTTATCTCCTGAATTTGGAACGCTATCAAGTCCCAAAACAGCAACTGGAGTGCTTGGTAATGCAGTCTTTACTTGTTTACCATTTTCATCATACATTGCTCTAACTTTACCGTATGATACACCACTTATTATTGAATCTCCAACATGTAAAGTTCCACTTTGAACCAATACTGTTGCGATTGGACCTTTATTTTTATCAAGTTCGGCTTCAATAACAGCTCCAACAGCAGATTGTTTTGGATTTGCTTTTAAATCTTGAACTTCAGCAACTAACAATATCATTTTCAAAAGTTCATCAAGACCAATTCCTTTCTTTGCTGAAACAGGTACTAAGATAGCATCTCCACCCCATTCTTCTGGTAATACACCATTTTCTGCTAATTGTTGTTTTACTCTTTCTATGTTGGCTTCTGGTTTATCAATTTTATTTATAGCAACAATCATTGGAACATTTGCCGCTTTAATATGACTGATTGCTTCAATCGTTTGAGGCATAATTCCATCATCGGCAGCAACAACTAACACTGCAATATCAGTAACTTTTGCTCCCCTTGCACGCATTGCTGTAAATGCAGCATGACCTGGAGTATCAATAAATGTTATTTTTTCATTATTCCAAGTGATTTGATAAGCACCAATCTTTTGGGTAATACCACCTGCTTCACCACTAACAACATTTGTTTTTCTTATCGCATCAAGCAATGAAGTTTTAC
>CAMEUD010000122.1 GCA_945937975.1 uncultured Clostridia bacterium | reverse complement strand
ATCAAGCAATGAAGTTTTACCATGGTCAACATGCCCCATTACTGCAACAACAGGTGGACGCTTTTCCATATCTCCTTCATTATCTTGAATTTTTACATCTTCAAGCATTTGCTCTTCGTATGATTTTTCCAATTTTTGTTCAAGTTTTACTCCAAGTTCACCACATACTAGTTCTGCTGTCATATAATCAATAGTACTGTTAATATTTGCCATAACTCCTAAAATCATTAATTGTTTTATAATTTCAGTAACTGGTCTACCAATTTTTTCAGACAAATTTTTAACAGTAATATTTTCTGTTGTAATTGTTGCATTATCAACTTTTGGAGCTACAAAAACTGCTTGTTCTTTCTTCTTTTTAGCAAGTTTTCTGTTGCCCATTCTAATGCCTTCTTCATCGATTTCTGACATATCATCAACTATGATATTTTTTCTGAGCAATGATTTTTTATTAATCTGTTTCTTTTCTTCAATTTGACGATTAGATTTATTCTTATTTCCATAATTGCGTTCTGGTTGAGAAAGAACAGCACTGCTTTCTGTTGGCTCAAAAATTTTAAAAGCATTTTGTTTTGAGGATACAAAATTATTGTTTCTACCAAAAGGTCTTTGACCATTCTGTCCAAATGGTCTTTGTTGCCCGTTATTATTAAATGAGCGTTGTCCATTTTGGTTAAATGGTCTTTGACCATTGAAATTTTGATTTCTGTTACCAAATGGTCTTTGTTGTCCATTTCCATTAAAATTATTATTAAATGGGCGTTGCATATTATTTGGGCGATTATTATTTCTAAAGTCTCTATTTTCAAAATTGCGTTTTTGATAATTGTTGTTTTGGTAATTATTATTTTGATTTTTGTCAAAAGTTGATCTTTGAGTTACAGGTTTAACTTCTTTTGTTACAGGTTGTTTCTTTTCTTCAACAACAGATACAGCTGGTTTATCATTTTCCTTATTTGGTTGTTCTTTTACAGAATCTAAAGGTGCGTTTACTCTAGATTTTTTTGTTTCTTGAATAATTCTTAACTCATCTTCAAGCTGACTTTTTGATGCTCTAAGTTCACGCAAAAAAACTTGTAAAGTACCACTTGATTGCACTTTATATATTGACCTAAGATTATTTAAAATTGTTGATTTTTTTTCTGTTTGATTTGCCAAATTATTCACCTCTAATTACCTTTATTATTTCTTTTGATAAACCTAAATTTTTAAGACCTATTATCTTGCAATTTTCAATAGAAACTATTTTTGAAAAATCTTGTGTTTCTACTTCAAATGTATCACAATTTGTTTGTAGTTTTTGATTATTCACTACTTTTTGTATGCTTTTGCCACTATCATTTGAATATAATATCAAATAAAGTTTCTTATTATATTTTTTTAAATTATCAGCACCAATAATTAAATATCCAGCTTTATTTGAAATATTAACTAAACCTTTTATTTTATTTATTTCTTGTATTTGCAAATTCTATATCCTTTAATATCTTTTCATATTGTACTGTGTCAAAATTTAGTTTGTAAACTCGATTAAATATTTTCTTTTTTAATATCATATCCAAACAATTATGATTTTTACAGATATAACAACCTTTACCTTTTCTTGATTTATTATCGTCAATAAAAAGGTGATTTTCATCTAAAACTATTCTTATTAAATCATTTTTATCAAATTTATTCCTACAAACTTGACACATTCTTTGTACTTGTCTCACTATTCACCATCTTCATTTATATCTTCAAGATTAGCAAAGTTATCATCTTCACCAAGGTCAGTAAGTTCATATTCAACTTCTTTGACTTCATTATTATTTTCAACTGAACTTTGTGGTTTTACATCTATTTTCCAACCTGTAAGTCTTGCAGCAAGTCTTACATTTTGACCACCTTTACCTATTGCTAATGATAATTTATCATCTGGAACGATTACTCTTGAAGATTTTAAACTTTCATTAATTTCTACACTAAGAACCTTTGCAGGACTTAAAGCATTTGCTATATATTCAAGTGGGTCTTCTGAATATGGAACAAGGTCAATTTTTTCACCATTGATTTCACTCATGATTGTGTTAATTCTTTGTCCACGATTACCAACACACGCTCCTAATGCATCTATATGTGGTTTTGTTGCCATTATTGCAACTTTACTTCTGTTACCTGGGTCACGAGCGATGTTTTTTATAACAACTTCACCATTTTCAATTTCTGGAACTTCAATTTCAAATAATTTTCTAAGGAAACCAACATTACTTCTTGAAACTTGAATTTGAACTCCTCTAAATGAATCTTTTATCTTTTTAACATAAACTTTAACTCTATCATTAACATGGAAAACTTCACCAGGTATTTGATCAGTTTCAAGCATAACCCCTTCTGTGTGAGAACCTGCTATTTGAACATAAACAACACCTTGTTCAATTCTTTTTACTATTGTTGTCAAAAGTTCATCTTCTTTTTCGCTAAGTTCATCAACAGCAATTTGTCTTTCCATTTCTTTTAATTTTTGCATTACAACTTGTTTTGCTGTTTGTGCTGCAATTCTTCCAAAATCTTTTGTATTTTCTTCTTGAGCAACTATATCACCAACTTTATATGTTGATTTAATTTTCTTTGCATCATCTAAAGAAATTTCTTTATCTGGATTTTCAACTTCTTCAACAACAGTTTTATAACTATAAATTTTAATAGTTGATTTTTCTTTATTCAATTTTACTTCTGCACTTTTTGCTTCACCATACATCTTTTTGTATGCTGATGTTAATGCAGTTTCTAAAGTTTCAATAAGTTGATCACTATTAATCTTTTTTGTTGTTTCAAGTTCTTCTAATGCTTGAAAAAAATCTTTATTTGTCATTTTATTCTCCTTAAAATTCTATAACCGGACTAATTTTTGAAACATTTTTTCTTTCAAAAGTCTTTGGTTTATTATCTATAATTAAGCAAACATTTTCATCTGTAAAATCTTCTAGTAACCCTTGATAGTTTTTCTTTTTATCAACTTGAGTATACAAACTAATTTCAACCAACTTTCCTTTATTTCTTAAAAAGTCATTATAATTCTTTATTGGTCTATCAAGCCCTGGTGAACTTACATTTAATGTATACGATTCATCATTTGTTGGATTAATTTCATCCAACAAATCAGTAATTGCATCATTAACTTTTTCACAATCATCAATAGTTATCCCATTTGGGCTATCTATAAAGAAAGTTAAATTCATACCATTTGACATTTTTGCATATTCAACTTCAACAACTTCATAACCTAATTCTGTGATAATTGGATTGATTTTTTGTTCACAAATTTGAACAACTTTACTTGCCATAGATAAAAACCTCCATACTACAAGTAAGAGTGGGCTCTCGCCCACTCTCATCTAGCATTTGTAGTATAACATACAAATATTATAATTGCAACAAAATTTTAAAATTAACTTTTCTTCTTTTCACTTAATTTCAAAAATGCATAAGCAGTTGCAGTTGCGTCAAAAATTGCCCTGTGAGCGTTATTAAGTGTTATATTCAAAGCTTCAACAACATTAGACAACCTATATTTTGACAAAAATAGTTGTTTTTTAGCCATAACCATAACATCAATAAAATCATGGTCAAATAACACATTTGCTTTTTGTCCTGCAACTTTTACAAATCCAATATCAAATGTTACATTATATCCAACCAAAATACTATTTTCGCAAAACTTATAAAAGTCAG
>CAMEUD010000121.1 GCA_945937975.1 uncultured Clostridia bacterium | reverse complement strand
CAAACACAAGATAGTCAACAAAAAATGTTTGATGCATTAGATAAGCTGACCGATATAAAAGCAAATTTTAGTAAATATCAAGCAGAAAGAGATATGCTTCGTACAAATCTTGCTGAAATGGAACAAAAATTGGGCAACTTGAACAAAACTGTACAAGAAAAACAAAACTCAAAAGATGAACTTGAAAATTTAGTTGAAAAACTAAAACAAGACAAACAAAGTGCAGAAAATGCCCTTGCAAATGCAAAATTAAAGCAAGAAAGCTTAACAAATGAGATAAAAGAAGCACAAGAAGATAGGTATCGCACAAACTCAAAAATTCAAGTTTATGAAAACAGAAAAAATATGCTTGAAGAAATGCAAAAAGAGTATGACGGTTATCAATATGCAGTAAAAAAATTGCTTAAAGAAAGTGAAAGAAATGCCAATGTAAAATCAAAAATGGTTGGTGTTTTGGCATCTTTAATCAAAGTTACAGAAAAATATGAAACAGCAATAGAAATTGCACTTGGCAATGCTGTTCAAAATATCGTTACTTTTGATGAGCAAAATGCAAAAGAACTTATTAATTACTTAAAAGTAAATGATTTTGGTCGTGCAACATTCTTGCCAATAAACAAAATTAGACCAAAGGGAATTGCACCAGAAGATGCAAAAGCATTAACTTTTGCTGGTTGTTTTGGACTTGCAAGTGATTTAATATCTTATCCAAACAATATAAAAGATGTTATATCAAACTTGCTTGGAGCAACTATTGTTGTTGATAATCTTGATACTGCAATAGCAATTTCAAACAAAACAAAATTAAGTTACAAAATTGTTACTCTTGATGGAGATGTAATCAATCCACAGGGCTCAATGACTGGTGGTTCAAAAAAGAAAGATGCTGCCAACTTAATTAGTCGTGATAGAGAAATTCAAACACTATCAAAAGAACTTGAAAACTTAAAAAATAATCTAGGCTCACTTACAACAAAAATTACAAATCTTCAAAAAGAGTATGATGCAACCAAATTTGCAATTAATCAACTTTTTGATGATAGAAATACTGCTGATATTAATTTTGCAAAGGAAAATGAACGCTTAACATCTTACATTAACTCATTAAATGAAGTAAAAGCAGAACAAGAAACAATGAATAATCAATACAATAGCACAAAAATTCGTATTGATAACATAACAAAAGAACTTGAAAGCATTGATGAACTTGAAAACACTGCAATGCAAAATAAAACAAGTGCAAACAAATTTATTGCAGAGCGTCAAGAAAAATTTGCAAAATTAAAAGAACAAAGAGATAACATAAATGAAACTTTAACAAAAATTAAAGTTGAAATAGCTTCTCTTGAAGCACAAAAATCATCTTTTGAAGCAGATTTTGAAAGATTAAATGAAGAAATTAGAGTAAATATTTTAAAAGCAAACTCATTTGAAACTGAAGTCGAAAAAATTGAAAAAACAATCAAAGAAGCTGAAGGTATCATAAGACAACAAATAGAAACCGAAGCAAATCACGAAGCAAAAGCAAAACTTGAAAGTTTAAGAAAAAGTTTGGCTGGTTATGAACAAGAAAAACAAACTTTGCAAGATAAAATAAGAAGACTTAATGATGCAAAAATGCAAATTATGGACGCACTCACAAAGTTGAATGATAGAAAAAATGCAAGTGAAAACCAACTTGAAAAAGTTGATACCGAAATAGAACAAATGCAAGAACGCATATATGAAGAATATTCTCTTACATATGCAACTTGCCAAGAATTTGTTAGGGCAGACTTTAATATTGATGAAGCAATGCCAGAAATTAGTGATATAAAGAAAGAAATATCAAGACTGGGCTATGTAAATGTTCATGCTATTGAAGATGTAAAACTATTAATGGAAAGATATGATGGTCTAAAACTTCAAACCGATGATTTAACAAAAGCCGAAGAAAATTTGACAAAGGTTATTGAAGAACTTTCAACAGAAATGATGTCAAGATTTGAAACTGAATTTAACAAGATTAACGAAAACTTTAAAGTTACATTTAGAGAATTATTTGGTGGTGGAAATGCTCGTTTGGAACTTACTGACCCAAATAACTTACTTGAAAGTGGGGTTGATATTGTCGCTGAACCACCAGGCAAAAAACTTCAAAATATAACTTTGTTGTCAGGTGGAGAAAAGGCATTGACTGCCATTGCAATTTTGTTTGCAATCTTAAAGTTAAAACCAATGCCATTCTGTTTGCTTGATGAAATTGAAGCAGCACTTGATGACTCAAATGTTGGCAGATTTGCAGAATATTTAAGAAGATTCTCAAAGGTAACACAATTCATTGTAATTACTCACCGTAAACCAACAATGGAACTTGCAGATTGCTTATATGGTGTTACAATGGAAGAAAAAGGTGTAAGTAAAATGGTAAGTGTAAAACTTGCTGATGCACTCAAAAATGTGGAGGTAAAATAATGGGATTTTTTAAGAAAATTGGAGATGCCTTAAAACGCACAAAAGAAGCGTTTTCAAGAAAACTTGATAGCCTTTTTAGTGGTGGAGAAATCAATGATGATTTTTATGAAGAATTAACCGATATTTTAGTTTCTAGTGATGTTGGTTTCACAACAAGTGAAGAAATTGTTGATAGACTTCGCATTTATGCAAGAAAAAACAAGATAAGAAAAGCAGAAGAAGTAAAAAAGGCATTAAAGACAATACTCGCAGAAATGATGGAAGAAGTTGAACCTGTCAAGATTGAATATCCAGCAATAATAACTGTTGTTGGCGTTAATGGTGTTGGCAAAACAACAACAATAGGAAAACTTGCAGGCTACTTTAAAGATAACAAAAAAGATGTAACTCTTGTGGCAGGTGATACCTTTCGTGCAGCAGCAAGCGATCAATTAACCGAATGGGCAAACAGAAATAAAGTAAGAATTGTAAAACATAGTGAAGGTGCAGATGCTGCTGCAGTTGTGTTTGATGGTATACAAAGTGCAAAAGCAAAGAAAACTGATGTGCTTATTATTGACACAGCAGGCAGACTTCAAACCAAAACAAATCTTATGGAAGAACTTAAAAAGATTGATAAGGTTATAACAAGAGAGTATCCAGAAGCAAATAGATATAATCTCATTGTTCTTGATGCCACAACAGGTCAAAATGCTTTAAGTCAAATTGAACACTTTAACGAATATATCAAACTTGATGGAATTGTGCTTACAAAACTTGATGGAACGGCAAAGGGTGGTGTTGTATTTAGCATTGCACAAGACTATAACTTGCCAGTTGTGTTTGTAGGAACAGGTGAAGCATTGGGAGATATTGAACCTTTTGATGCAAAAGAATTTGTTGATAATTTATACTAATTTTAAAAAGATAAATCTTTAAAGATTTTAAATTAAAATAAAAACCAAGCGATTTCGCTTGGTTTTTTGTTTTATTATTGTTGTATAAATTCATTTAAAAGTGAGTCTTTTGGAATAACATTTTTATTCAGTTTTTCACATTTAGATAATATATTTGCAAGTTCTTTTGCTTTTGCTAATGTTGACTTTTCTAATTTGTCTTTTAAGTCATAAGCATAAACTAGTGGTTCGTACATATGTGTTGAATCAACTTTATAGTCAACAGTGTTTTTAAACGGGTCAATATAAAGTTCTTCGCCATCACGAACTTCTTGCCAGCCATTAATTGTTTCATCAATTGTTCTGCCACGAGTATAGTAATCTCTAATACATCT
>CAMEUD010000120.1 GCA_945937975.1 uncultured Clostridia bacterium | reverse complement strand
TTTTTGTGGAGCACCTTTAAGTGAAGTGAGTGAAGTACAATTATAACAACTAAAATTCCCACCTACTTCTTGTGGTGCACCTTCAAGTGAAGTGAGTGAAAAACACTCATCACAATTAAAATGTTCACCTACTTTTTGTGGAGCACCTTTAAGTGAAGTGAGTAAAGGACATTTAACACAATCAAAATCCCGACCTACTTTTTGCGGTGCACCTTTAAGTGATTCGAGTGAATCACAATAACGACAATAAAAATCCCCACCTACTTCTTGTGGAGCACCTTCAAGTGAAGTAAGTGAAGTACACTCACTACAACTAAAATTCCCACCTACTTTTTGCGGTGCACCTTTAAGTGAAGTAAGTGAAGGACAATCACTACAATAAAAATTCCCACCTACTTCTTGTGGTGCTCCTTCAAGTGATTCGAGTGAATCACAATAACTACAATAAAAATTCCCACTAATATGATTTATTCTAATAAGAGATGCTAAACTTTTTCCATTATATTTCTTTATACTAAAATCTCCTTTAATATCAATTATTGGAATATTATTTTCTTCACCAATACATTTTATTTCTCCACATTTTATGTTTTCCCAATCGAATAATAGTTTGTTTTTATAAATAATATTGTTATTCTTACCTATTGCAACACTATAAAAGTTATCTGAATATTTAGTTACTTTATCAAATAAATTGTTGATATTTTCTCCACTTTCTAATTTAGTTTCAATATTATACTTATTCATTCTCTCACCCTTTTTTGATGGTTTAAATGTATCAACATAATTAACTTTTAATATTTCAACTAATTGTTCTGGAGTACATAGGTTTTCATTATTCTCACCATCAAAGTCATGATTATATCTTGTTGTTATATATAATGGCATACCATTGTAGTCTACACAAACAGATATCATAGATAAACCATATTCATTTAATGGTGCATCTATATTATTTTTTTGTACTTTTTCAAATCCTTTTTTCAGACAGAAGTAAAATTGATTGATCCCATCATTTGAGTATGAATCAAAATGTTTTTCATGTTGGGTTACACACCAATGTGTGTATTTAGCAAATTTGCTTGCTTGTTGGAAGTTATCTATCTTAACTATTTCATAATCACTTGGTTCATTAAACTTCATGTGTTTTAATTTATTTAAAGTATCCTTATTCTCTTTATTAATTAAAGGTAAGAATCTTCTGAATATTTCGTCTTTAGATAAATCATTTAAATTATCATTATATTCAGAAAGATGTGGTTCAATAGATATAGTCTTTAAAATATTATTCATAGTTGCAATGTCCCCCGCATTGGTAAATTCATTATCTGTAACCATTCTACATACTCCATACAAAAATTTATATGCTGGTCTACTAGAATGTTCTAATTGTGAAAAATCTTGTTTTACACTGTTAATAATTTTTTGAGCATCATAACCTTTAGATTTTAACATTCTCTTGGTTCTTCCTTCCTTACTCTCCAATAGAAGGAAATCAGTCATGCTTAATATATTTCTCATAAAATAAATTTTTAATTAATATGTTATCTTATATAATATTTATGTTAAAATAAATTTTTTTGTTATATTTTAAATGTAAACATTTTAAATTATGAAAAAGTTTTTAGTATTTTTATTTGTAACAATTGCTGTTGCCGCAAGTGCACAAGTTGTTAATTTGAGGACAATAAAATTTTACACAAGTGAAAAAACAAGTTATGGGTGGACAAACTGGTCAAATCCAGAATACAGTAATATGTTAGTTCAGATTGATTTCGCAAATGATTTGGTTTATATAGAATCACCTATCCGTCAATTATACAAAATTGTAACTATTACTAAACAAGGTTATGATAATGATTGTAATTATATTACGGAATTTCGGTTTTATGACCAAGATGGTGATATGGGAACAATGCGAATAGTTGGTCGTAGAGATGGAAGAAGTCAGATTTATATTATCTTCGGAAATGTACGATGGTGTTATGATGTCGTGAAACTTTAATTGTAAATTAAATGAATACATTAGAAAATAAAATTCAAGAAGATTTGAAATCTTCAATGAAATTAAGAAACACAGAACGGACAGAATGTCTGAAAATGGTTAAAACTGCATTTATGGAGTTAAAAACCGCGGTTAATGGGATTAGAGAACCAGAAGATTCAGATTTAATTAAAGTTCTACAGAAACTTGCTAAACAACGTAAAGAAACATCATCTTTATACAGAGATGCTGGAAGAAATGATTTGGCGGATAAAGAACAGAAGGAATATGAAATTATTTCTGAATACTTACCAAAGATGATGAGTGAAACAGAAACAAAAGAACTTGTAGAAAGTACAATTCTGCAACTTGGTGCATCTTCTATGAAAGATATGGGTAAAGTAATGGGATTTATTAATAAGAAATATGCTGGACAAATAGATGGTTCTGTTGTCGCAAAATTTGTAAAAGAAAAACTTTCATAATTTTTTTTATATTTTTAGAACAAAATTGAAAATTATTTGTTATATTTAATTTGTAAGTCCTTTGAAATTGTAGATACAAATTATGAAACCTACAAATATTAGGTAATCATAATCTCGGTCCCATAGCTCAGTTGGTTAGAGCACCTGACTCATAATCAGGGAGTCCTTGGTTCAAGCCCAAGTGGGACCACAACATAGTTTTTGTTGATGCTTTTGTGAAAGTATGTTAGACCTGGGTTCGACTCCCAGCATCTCCACAAATAATAAAATCTAATAAGGGGATGACTTGGTTTTGATGATGTATGAGTAGAAAAAGTGGAGAAGGCTATAGCCAATTTAAACGGCAACAATTTTACAAATAACACCCAAAAGGTGATGTACGCTGCTGCTTGATAAAGGGTAGTGATACAGGTTTTCTCCATTGTACCAAAACAATGGTAAATGGTTTTGAAGCAGGATGTGTTAACAAACATGCGTTGGTCGTAAAGGGTAAACCTGAATGTCACTGGTTCGAATCCAGTCAAAACCACAAGTTCATTAAATCATTGTTTTTCATAGTTGTTTTTTGTTTGTTAGTGTAAAGATTCAAACCGCAAATTAATTTGTTAATGATTGCTTTGTTAGAATCTTGTTAAAAAATCCTGCGATTTTCGTATCGTAGGATTGTTATTTTTTCAAAAAACAAATTACATAAATAAAGTAATAAAATATCAGTAAATAGATTTACATAAATAGATTATAAAGGTTCATACCGCAAAATTATTGTACAGAATGTCAACCAAATAACTATTTTCTATCTTTAGAACCTTGTTTTTAAATAGATTATTTGTAGACACAAATATAATGTAGTAAAGATATTAATTATATCATATACACAATAAAATTAATTATATCAACTTGACTATGGTGTATATATAGACAATTAATAAACTACAATATATTTCCATCACATATTCTGAATGATAGTATGAGTATGTGATTTTTTTATTGTTAAAATTTAATTTCAATTTATATAATACAAATAACAAGAATAAAAAGAAATTGATTATTTACTATACAAAAATTAAATTAGATAAATAATTTTTATATTTTTTGTTATATTTAATATGTGGGTTCTTTGAAATGACAGTCCATTCGTCTATCGACAAGGACACAAGATTTTCATTCTTGAAAGAGCAGTTCGATTCTGCTATGGACTACAAAAAATATTTTCGGGATGTAGTTCAGTCCGGTTAGAATGACTTTTTTGGGAGCAG
>CAMEUD010000119.1 GCA_945937975.1 uncultured Clostridia bacterium | reverse complement strand
CTTACACATTTTTTACTCAAACACAATGTAATGAATTTTCGTGTGTGTTAGATGCGTTAAGTGGCAACATTTTTGTTTGTTCTTACAAAAATGGAGAAAGAACAAGCGAACCCAAAATGCTTACAGGTGATGAGTTGGACCATCTAAAAGGCAAAGTAGTTGGACTAAAAGCTGAAAATCTTGATTTTTGTACTGATTTTGTAGAATTTAATCCACAGATGCTTATGGAATACACAGAACAGAAAATAGAACAAAATGAATTTGTTGATGAAGCAAATCTTTTGCCACTTTATTTAAGAAAATCTCAAGCAGAAGCAGGACTAGATAGTGCAAATAAAAAAAATTAGTAAAAATGATTTAGACCAATTAGTAAATATTTCACTAGAACAATTTAAAAACGAAAGTTGGTCAAATGAACAATACAGCGAAGCATATAATGATAACAACTATGTGTTTTTGGGTTGTTTTGATAATGAAAAATTATTAAGTTTTTTGGTCGCAAATGAAAGCACTGATGATGTTAATATTTTAATGCTTGCAACAAGTGAAAATAATAAAAATAATGGCTATGCAAAAAGTCTTATTGAATATTTGCAAAGTTATGTTAAAAAACAAAGTAAGACATTATCTCTTGAAGTAAAAGAAAACAATTTGACAGCGATTAACCTATATACAAAACTTGAATTTAAAGTTGTCTATGTTCGTAAGCATTATTATAAAGATGGTCAAAATGCAATAATAATGTTTTACAATCAAAATTAAAAAAGTTGCAAATACAAAACAACTAGCATAAATATGTTATATGGAAATAACATATAAAGGTGTAAAGGTTTATTATAATATTATTGGAAATGGTAAACAAAATATTGTATATTTACATGGGTGGGGAACAAATGGTAAATTCTTTGAATTTATGGCAAAAGATATAAATGCAAAAAATATATTAATTGATTTTCCACCTTTTGGGAAAAGTGAAGAACCCAAAATTGCATATGATTTGAGTGATTATGCAAATATAGTTAGGTGTATATTAAAAAAGGAAGATATACAAAATTTTTGTATTATTTCACATTCATTTGGCACTCGTGTTGCAATTTATATGATAACAATTTATAATATGAATGTAGAAAAACTTATAATTACAGGTGGGGCAGGATTAAAACCCAAAAACCACTTAAAAAAGTTTTTTAGAAGAGTTAAATATAAAATTTGTAAATTGTTTAAGAAAAACTATTTAGCAGGTTCAAAAGATTACAGAAATTTATCAAATGTAATGAAACAAACATTTAATAATGTAATAAGTCTAAATTTTGATAAATATATTAAAAAAATCACTTGCCCAACATTATTGGTGTTTGGAAACAAAGATACTGAAACGCCAATGTATATGGCAAAAAGATTTTATAAAAAAATAAAGAACTCAAAACTTATCATTTACAAAAATTTTGACCATTTTGCATATATAAAAAATGGAGAACAATTTTTGTTAGATACAAAAATATTTTTAAAGGATTGATATGGAATTTTTAAGTAAACTTTCACCACAATTATTAATAGCAATAGTTTTGTCGGCAATCAATGGTGTAATAATGTATTTTATTGCAGGGAAAATGCTTCATATATTGCAACTTGGTGGTTACAAAATAAAGAGTATTAATGCTTATCTAAAAGAAACAAAATTTAATTACCTAATAAGGCTAATTATTTTGTGTTTTTTATCAGCAGCGTGTATGTTAGTGTCAAATGCACTACTAGATGGTCATGGCGAGTTTTGGAGTTATATTGGACTAATTTTCTATTTCTATTTTAGCATAGTGTTTATTATCAATGTTTACCAAGCACCACAAAAAACACCATTAAAGCAAACTCACAGAATGAATAGACTTTCTTTTGTTGTGTTCTTGCTTTCAATGGCACTCACTTTTGGACTTATTGCAGTATTTACAGAATATGTGCCAAGTGTAAAATTTGGTATTATTGCAATAACACCAATTTTAACTTATTTAATAGTTGTTGTAAGTCATTATATTTGTGTACCTATTGAGTTTTTGTCAAGACAAATATACATCAGTAAAGCAAAAAATAAACTTAAAAAAATGCCTGATTTAATAAAAATAGGAATAACAGGTAGTTATGGAAAAACCACAACAAAACATATACTCAATGTAATGCTTTCAAAAAAATATGATGTTTGTATGAGTCCATATAGTTTTAATACTCCAATGGGTTTAACAAAAGTTGTCAATCAATATCTAAAACCAAACAATGATGTCCTGATTTGTGAAATGGGCGCAAGACAAGTTGGAGATATATCATATTTGTGTAAATTAATACAACCAAAACATGCCATAATAACAAGCGTATCTAATCAACACCTTTCAACATTTGGCACAGAGCAAAATGTTTATAAGGCAAAAAAAGAACTTGTTGATGCAATAAATGATGGATATATATGTTTTAATGCACAAAATAATGGCTCAAAACAAATGTTTGATGAATGTACAAAAAATAAACTTTTGTGTGGAATAAATAATGATAATTGCTTTGCTAATATTACCAATATAGAAGCAAATAGCAATGGTTCAACTTTTGATTTAACAATTAATGAAAAAACAGTGTCTTGCCAAACAAAATTGTTAGGAATTGGAAATTTGGAAGATATCGCTCTTGCAAGTGGGTTGGCATTTAGTTTAGGTGTAAAATTAAGCGAAATAAAAAGTGCAATTTCAGCATTAAAACCAATGCCACATAGATTGGAAATTTTGCAAGAAAATGGACTTACAATAATTGATAATTCATATAATGCATCGGTTGAAAGTAGTAATGAGGCACTTAATACACTAAATATGTTTGTTGGTGATAAAATTGTTGTAACACCAGGACTTGTTGAACTTGGCGACAAAGAATATGTTTCAAATGTAAATCTTGGAACAAAAATTGCAGAAGTTGCGAACAAGGTTATCATTGTAAATGAAACAAATAAAAATGCAATACAAGAAGGTTTAAAACAAATGAATTTTGATGAAAGTAATATTTATTTTGTTGAGAATCTTAACATTGCAAAAGATAAATTAAAAGAAATAACAAAAAATGGTGATGTCATTTTGTTTGAAAATGATTTGCCAGATAGTTATATTTAATAACCAAAAAATCTCACATTTCATAATATATATGTGAGGTTTTTTTTATGCAAAATTTATTAGTTTTTTATGGTGGAAAAAGTGTTGAACACGATATAAGTATTTTAACAGCAATTCAAACGATGAAAAATATAAACAAACAAAAATATAATATAATACCAATATATCTAACAAAAAATTTAAAGTTTGTTTCTCCAATTAACTACTTAGACATAAAAACATACACAAGTAAAAAGATGAAATATAAAAAGATAGATTTTTTATATGGCGAACGAAAAATAAAACTTGGTTTAAAAACCTATGAAATTTATTGTGCAATAAATTGTTTTCATGGTGCAACAGGTGAAGATGGAACACTTTATGCTTTAATGAATTTGTGCGGTATTCCAATAACATCTTGTTCAATACTTGCAAGTAGTATTTGTATGGATAAAGTAATAATGAAAGATGTTTTCAGGGCAAATAACATACCTTGCGTTGATTATATGCTTGTAACTTATGATGATTACTTTTTAAACCAAGAAGAAACAATAAAAAATATTCAAGATAAAATAAATTACCCAGTAATTGTAAAACCATCAAATTTAGGT
>CAMEUD010000118.1 GCA_945937975.1 uncultured Clostridia bacterium | reverse complement strand
GATAACCCATTCTCCAAGTAGAAGACACCACAATCTTTGCGTCTGTTTTGTCGCAGATATCATTGATGATATTAATCTTGTGCATATCGATTTTCCACTTTGAATCATATGTAGTTATCACACCATCAAAATCAAGAAATATTACTTTCATCTTCATCTATTATAATTCATTAATCTTTTTTGTTCTATAGAATAACGATTTTTCACATACTCCTCAATAGAACTCCACATTAGTTTATTTAATGATGACAAACCATTATCAGTATTAAATTTGACATTCTCAATATACTCATATTCAGCAAACTTTCCATCATTGATACCAACATAATCTCCGTTTTCATCCCACACAAACGGATTCTTTCCAATTCCGAAATATACATAATTTCGTTTTGTCAGTACATTCCAGCAAATTTTTAATCTTTCAATCAAATTATTCATAATCTTAATCTTTTCGAATTTCAAGTTGGTTAATCCTATCTTCCAATTCTATAATTTTTTCATCAAGATTTTTAGATCTGCCTCCAATTAAATTTTCAAGTACATACTTTAACGCAGCTTCAACTGCTTCTTCATAAGTACTATGATATTCGCACCAAGAATTATGGCGTTTTTTAGTACATACATAAACAAGGTATTGTTTGTTGTCTATATCGTGAACAAACAATGAACAACTAACGCTAATATGTATATCATATACATCTCTTAGAATCTTCATCGCCATTTGGTGGGTTACTTTGTTATCTTGCCATATGTAGTTGAGGTCTGATGAACCAATTTCGTCTTTAAGTAATTTAACTACTTCTTGAGAACAATAATCTTCAGTGAATTTACATTCTTTAATTCTCATAACGTTAATCTTATTTCTTATTATCTTTAGTCATCACAAATCCTGAACTTGATACACTAAATACTACAGTCGCCCAGATATTAACATCATCTGAATTAGCGGCAATTGCTCCCCAATAAATTGCCATAGTAAGAAAAACTGTTCTTATTAAATCTTTCATTATATTAAATAATTCCATAATCTTAATCTTTTTGGTTTTCAAGTTTACTAATCTTGTCTTCCAATTCTATAATTTTTTTATCAAGATCTTTAAATCTACTTCCAATAGCCCACAATATAATTGCAAGAGGCAAAATGATCATTATATAAAACTTAATAATATGTTCTACCGCATCAACCATAATCTTATTCATTAATAATCAATTCATAATCTATACCTAACTTCTCCGCCAGTTCCTGAACTGATTTTTTGAATGTTTCTGTTTTATCCTCAAGATTGAAATAGTATTCATAATTACCATCAGGAAGGTTCATTGCGGATTCCCAGAGTTTTGCAAGTTTTTCACGTTGTTCTGTAGTGAGATGATCATAATTTTTTAAATTAGAATTACGCATTTTATCAGCTCTCTCAAGACAAAAATCTGAAACCTTATCTTGTGCAAGTGTAGCAATACCACTAAACACATAATCTGACCAATTAAATGTACCGTTTTCTATATGTAAATAATGATTTGTCATAATTTTATAATAATTGAAATACTTTTATTAAACTAATTGGTTCGTAAACTCTAAATTGCCAACATCCTTCAACATAATTGTTCATATCAGGATGCTCAGCAGGGTCATAAAGGACACGTAATACAACATCACCATATCGTTTGGCTTCTTCAATATCAGGTGTAAGATATGTACATCTGCTTTTTGCATATGGCCGCTTTCCGAACAACACACCTTCTATTTGTATATCACTCCATGTCTGTTCGCTTGTGCCATGATAGAATTCCTTAATCTTCTTTGTCGTTTCCATAACCTTCTTTTAGTGATGAATCTTCTTCCTTCATCATTTCAATACAATGTTGTTTTCCTAAATTCAAACATTCTTCTATGTCTGGACCATACTGATTGAATTTCTCAAGTTCTTTCCAATCTTGTTCAAGCTGTTCAGGAGAGGTGTTGTCCAAATAATCCTGAAGTCCTTGAATCAGTTTTGAATGTTGTTCTTTTGTTGACATGATTTATTTATTTTTTGGTATTACAAAGTTAAACAATTTATTTCACATTACAAAATTTATTTAATTAAAATATTAATAAAAAACAATTTTTTTTCTACAGTATAATGTATAAAATCTTTTTCATAAAAATTTTTACTGACTCAAGTTATGTTTCGTAGTTCGTAATCTTATTATAATTCTTTAATCCTTTTTCTTAACTCTTCTTGTTTTGCATTAATCTTTTCGATTGCCTCAAGAATAATATTCCCCTCATCTGAATCTTCTAATTTTAAATGAATCTGTTTTAATTCATCAATCAAATCATCTAAAGATTCAATTTTATATAATATGTTCGCTGCTTCAAGTGCGGTTTCGTATTTCATAATCTTAATCTTTTTTCTTATTATCTTTAATCATCACCAATACTGAGCATGCTACACCACATATTAAAGCACCATGGATATGACCATCTTCACGAGCAGCAATTGCTCCTGAATATATCGCCACGATAAGCAAAATTGTTCTTATTAAATCTTTCATAAATGTTTATTAATTTAATTTGTTTAACAACAAGTCATCTTTGTATGCCCACATAGTTGCTTTGTGAAACAATACAATATTGTGCCACGTTACATCACCATCATAAAATTCTGTAATAAAATTTCCACAACCAACATATAAAACAACATCTTCATTAATGTTAGGTTCTTCGTTCGTATCGTGCCACACATTAACTGGGTGTTTGTCTGCCCATTCAGTTCCTGCTTTAAAATAAAACCAAGGATTTGACTGAAACATACCACCATTATTCATATAATCTTTGTATGCTTCTTTTGTTTCTTCTTCTCTTGTCATAACAATTTCTGAATAATTCTAATATTTTTCAAAAGAGGCTCATTAGTAGTACCTTTACCTACGTAATCACCTTCTACAAGATACATCGGCAAATTTCCATTTTCTGTTCCGCCAATAAAGTTATATAAATCAAAACCTACTTCTTTCTTAAGCGGGAACGGCAATACAACTCTCCATTGACCTTCTATCATAACTGCGTCATATACTGAAACACCTTTTTCTTCACCAACTTTGATAGTATCGCACCATATACCTGACACTTCGTTTTCAGGAATATCTCCAAATCGAATATATTTTTTATTGGTAGTTTGTATTATATCTTTATTCATTGTCTTCTTCCCTCGACATATTAGCCTTAATTATCTCTTCAATGGGGTCAACTAATAATGAAGCAAATGTACAAACAAACCTTTCGTTCTTTGAAAGTTTAGATTCTCCCATAGTATCAAGTATCCCGTGAACAATCTCATGAATAAATGTGTTAGTTTTAGAACTTTCGCTTTGTTTGATATTTCTAAAGGTATCAGCAATCTGTAGAACACCTTCTGCCAAACAGATTTCTCCTAAAATATCATTGTCAAGACGTTCCTTGTTCACAACACTAATATCCTGACCACCAATTCTAATTTTCTTTGGTATTACCATAATCAATCCTCCCAATATCTGTAAAATTCAGGTGCTTCTTCGAATGTTCCTACGAGGTGCTTAGTATCGTCGTTGTACGGAATACAATTATCATTGTAATGAATACGATCTCTAAATTGCATAGAAGTTACATAAATTGTACCCATGAAAGAAGGTTCCATATATGAGAAATGTGCACATTTCCATTTATCCGCATCACAATTTCTTACAAGTACCTTATCAAATGGCTGCAAAGTCTTTGGGTC
>CAMEUD010000117.1 GCA_945937975.1 uncultured Clostridia bacterium | reverse complement strand
AAGACTAAAAAAATAACCACAATTTGTGGTTATTTTTTATTCTTTTATCTTTCAGCGATATCATCTTCTTTGATATATTCTTTAACATAAATGTTGTTGCAAATATCTCTGTCAAGTGCAAGTTTTGAATCGTTTATTCTTACGATCATTCCCTGTCTGTTCATTGATTCAACAAAAATAATCGCTCCAGACACAAACCCAATGTCGTGAATATGAGCCTTTACTTTTGTATCCTGCATTGTTAATCTTTCAATAACATAGGATTCTCCATTCTTTCCAAACTCCAGTGGAAATGCTGGTAAATGACTATATTCCATAATTTTCTCCTTTATTCTATAACTTCTTCATCTAAATATGTTGCCATATTATCTGCAATATGTGTTAAAAATGCCAAAGGATATTTGTAATAAATATTTGACAAACTTTGACCTGCTTTTGCTCTTAAATCATACTCACCCATATGCCAATTAATACACATTGCTTCTTCTCTTGTTAGTTTTACAAAACTATTTAGAATATAAACAGACTTTTCTCCATGTCCAAATGGCAAATTATCTTGACTGGCGTAATATGGTTTTTGAACCCAAGTTCCGTTTTCTTTTACATTTCTCATAGATACAACATATGTATCAACTTTGCAAATATCGTGAAATAATCCAATAAGGACTGCACTTTCCATACTACATTTTTCTTGCCAAGAATCGCCATACTCATTTTGTAACAATTTTATTAGTCTTGCATAAACATTTAAACTATGTTGGCAAAGTCCACCTTCATAATTTGAATGAAACTTTGTTGATGCTGGGTCATGGAAGAAATTTGTCTTATTAAGCCAGTCAAGTAAACTATCTACTCCTTCCCTATGGACATTTTCTTTGACCAAATTAATAAACATCTGCTTGTTTTGTTCAATCATATTTTCCATACTATTATATTATCACACAACTTTTGTTAATGCAAGTGTGCAGACTGACAAAACACAAAAAATAATCATAAAAATACATATGAACAATTTAACAAGCGAACAAATTATTATACTTGCAAATTTATTCGTTATTGAAATTTCAAAAGGTGCAAATAAAAAAGAACTCATAACTGCAAAAAATTTCTTTCAAGCAGTTGTGAGTAATCTTAATATAATTATTCAAGATAAATAAATTAACCTTTCAATTCTTTGTTAGTTTCATTCAATTTTTCAAGTACAAAATCAAGGTCAACACCATGAACTTGGCACGCTTCTTCCAAAGTTTCCATTTGACTTAATGGACAAGAAAAACAATGCATACCAAAACCCATTAAAACATCAGCCAAATCATCATTTTCTTCAATTACTTCTCCAAGTGTCCAATCTTTTGTTATTATTTCCATTTTATTCTCCTATTTTAACTTATTTTCACAAATCTCACAATAAATTGCATTTGGTTCATTAATATAGCCACAATGCAAGCATTTTATTCCAGAATTTGTAGTCTTTTCTTCTTTATAAATATTATTTAAGTCTAACTCAACATAATCGTTTGTTTCATTTTCTTTTGCTTCTTGTGTGTCTATGTTATCATTTAAAGAATTATCAATAGTATTGTCTTCTTGTTCGATTTTATTACTATCATCTTCTTGGACTTCTTGATTTGCGTTATTCAAATTTAATTCTTCAGGTTCTTTCTTACTTTCATCAACATTTTCTAATGGTGGATTTTCTAATACTTTTTTAGGTTCAATAATATAATTTTCATCTTCAAATTTAATCGAACCAAAAGGTACATATTCATCTTGTTCTTTTTCTAAACATTCTTCTTTTTGCTCTTGTTTAGTTTCTTCTTTACCTTTTGCCAAATTTAGTTTCTTTTCATATTCTTTTTGATATTTTTTAGGCAAGATATATTTTACATTGGTAATTTCAATCAAAATTAAACCAATCTTAGAATATCTGTGACCAAGTTCGGTAAACAAATTTTGCTCAATAATTGGATTTTGTGATATGAGTTCACTTAATGCAAAGTTATACTTATTTAATATTCCAACAATCATTTCACTTGTTAAATACTTTAAAATTTTTTCTGCTTCACCTTGCTTGATGTAATCATATTCATTCAAAAGCACTTCCATAAATTTGGCACAATCATTAACTTTAAATTTTATATCTGCACAAAGACCACAAGAAAAAATGCCACTTGCTCGATTACCAAGTTCTGCCTTGTCATATGTTTCAAGGTTGAATGAATATTCACCTTTGTTTACAAAATAACCTTCAGCTTTGAACGACTTTTTAAATTCTCCATTCTTGCCTTGTTTGTTTATTCTTAATTTATTACAACATTTTGGCAAATTGGCAGGTGTTAATTCAAATATACCTTCATTAAAGCAATCTAACACTTTTCCATTTTTTCCCAAAACAAAACAATGATTTTCTGGGACAGTAACTTTGCTTTGTATATAAATTTGATGTCCTTTTGATTTATATGGAAAAACCAAGTCCAAAAGGTCGCTCTCTTTTGGGCAAATATCTTTTGAAAACATCTTTTTTAATCCTGAAAATATTCCCATATTTTTATGTTAGCACATTTTTATTATTTATGCAAATAATCAAACAATGTTAAATTTTATATCATATAATATGCAAAAGCAAAATAAACATAATTATGGAGGATATATGAAACTATCAAATCTAATTGGAAAACAAGTTTTTTGTGTTTATGATGCAAATATTCTTGGAACAATACATGATGTTGCATTCGATGATAAATACACAAAAATACTTGGTATATACTTTTTTGACCAAGAAGAAAATGAATACTTTTTGAAAAGTAAAAATATTTATGCCATAAATGATTTTGTTACAATAAAAAACACATCATTACTTTCACAAGAAATCATTTTGGACAAACCTTTATCACCACTAGGTAAATTAATAATTGATACAATAGGAACAAACTATGGAAATATAAGCGATATTGAATTTGATGACAAGTTTAAAGTTACAAATTTTGAAACAAATCTAAACAAATCAGTTGAACCAAAAAACTTGATTTTTATTTCAAAAAATTTTGTGTTTGGAAATAATGTTAAAATATCTTCATTTAGACCAAAGACTGCTCATTCCAATAATGTTTTAAACAATTTAATAGTAACGATGATGAAAGTCCAAGAACCAACAATTGATACAAAAAAACTTATGCCAACAAAAATCACTGTTAATAGTGATGTCTTGATTGGCAAAAGATTATCAAAAGATATTATTGGCAAAAACAATGAATTAATTTTGAAACAAAATCAAGTGCTAACTTCAAAATTGGTACTTCTTGCAAAACAGCACGAAAAATTAAATGAACTCTTTTATAGCGTTTATTAAAATGAGTTCTAATTAAAAAACAAGGCAAATTTTAGTGTATAACTACCAAATTTTGCCTTGTTTTTATTTATGAAATATAATTTACATATATTTACTTAGATTTATTTCTTTTTTTCTTGATGGAATATTTTGCTCATACTTCCTGTTCCACTACCCATAAGACCTAAACCATTTAATGCAGAGCGTTTGAATCTTTGTCCATATGTTGCCGACTCTTCATATTTTCTTTGTTGTCTCTTAAACTTATCTTCTTCAGCAGCGAGTTCTTTTCTTGCTTGTTCTCTTTCTTCTTGAGCTGCTTTTTGTTGTTTTAGGGCTTGTTCAGCTAGTTCACCTTCACCCTTGCCTTCTTTTAATGTTTTTTCAAGTTTTGAATCTAACGAACCTTCAGCTTCTTTCTTAGCTGCTTCTTTCGCTTTTTGACTAACCGAAGC
>CAMEUD010000116.1 GCA_945937975.1 uncultured Clostridia bacterium | reverse complement strand
AATTTACACACAGTCATTTGCGTTAGCAAACTCCTGCGTGTAAATACCAATCGAGCCTTGAATTTCTGGCTATTTTTTTAATTTTGTGTTAAGCAACTTTTAGTTTTTGCATAACAAAATGCACACAGTCATTACAAGGAGCATATAGAAGATATGCTTGCATAATCTTAAATATGCGACGCCGACTAAAAGGGCGAAGCCCTATTTGCGTAAGCAAACTCCTGCCAGTATTTATTATGTGAGCCTCATTTAATAATTAAAAATTGTAAACAGAGCAAGTTTATTCAAAGTAAATAAAATAAAATGACAAAACATATTGAAATTGTAGTCAATATGTTTTTTTGTTAAATATTTTTAATTTATTGCAAATTTATGCTAAAATGTCCTTATGAAAAATATTGACATAATAAGATATGGTGCAAATGGCGAAGGGGTCGGAGTTAGCGATGAAAAAATCGTTTTTATTCCATACGCTCTTTGTGGTGAAAATGTTGATGCAAAAGTTGTTGAAGAAAACACACATTTTGAAGTCGCACAACTTGAAAAGATAAACAAAGCAAGTTTAAGTCGAGTTGAGCCAGTTTGTCCATATTTTAAAGTTTGTGGTGGTTGTGATATTATGCACGCTTCTATTAGTGAGCAAAAAGTAATCAAACAACAAATTGTTCAAAACAATTTAAAAAAATATGCAAATTACAATGGAAAAATACAAAGTTTGGTTGTTGGAGATAATTTACTAAATTATCGCAATCACATAACTTTTCAAGTGAATGAAAATGGTACACTTGGGTTTTATGAAAAAGATAGCCACAAATTTTTGGAAATAAAAGAATGTAAACTTGCAAATAAAGTGATAAACAATTCTATTAGTTTTATCAATTCATATTTTTTTGATAACAAACTTAAAGGCTATAACTACAAAACAAAAAAAGGCGAGATAAAACAAGTTGATTTAAAATTTGTTAATGATTGTTTGTTAATAACCTTTGTTGGTGTTGTAAAAGAATTACCAAATATAGATAATTTACTTGTAAGATTAAATTGTCTTAATGTTAAGTATGGAATATATATTTCTTATAATGATAAGAACTCAACAATTTATGGCGAACTTAAACATATTAGTGGAATAAAGGAAATTGAATATATCGACCAAGGTATAAAGTGTTTTGTAAGTCCATTTAGTTTTATGCAAATAAACGCAGAGATAAAAGATAAAATTTATAACAAAATATATGAACTTGTGAATGGAGATATTATTGTTGATGCTTATTGTGGGCGTGGAGTACTTTCTTGCAAACTTGCAAAGAAAGTAAAAAAAGTATATGGTATTGAAATTGTAAGTTCAGCAATTTATGATGCACAGCAAATAGCAAAAAATAACAATATAAAAAATGTTGAATTTCTTTGTGGCGATATAAAAGATATGTTGCAAGATATAAAAAAAATAGATTCAATAATTCTTGACCCACCAAGAAAAGGTTGTGAAAAACAAGTGTTGGAAACTATAATGGAAATATTGCCAAATCAAATTATATATCTTTCTTGTGCATCAAACACTCTTGCAAGAGATTTAAAAATTTTAAGTGAAAATTATGATATAAAATTGGTTGAACCATATGATATGTTTCCACAAACAAAACACATTGAAACTTTGTGTTTATTGGAGAAAAAATGAAAGATAAAAATAAGATAAAACAAAATAACAAAAAATTAAAAGAACAGTATTATTCGTATTATGATGATGTGAAAGACCACACAAAGGGCTTTAAGGAAGATTGGTAATAATTACACAAATATTGTATAAATATACACAAATATAAATAATTATGCAAAAGGGAATTATGGAAGAATTTAGCAGAGAAATAAAGTTGATAGGTCAAGAAAACTTTGAAAAGTTAAAAAATAGCAAAATACTTTTATTTGGTATTGGTGGTGTTGGTGGATATGTTTTGGAAAGTTTGGCAAGAAGTGGAGTTGAAAATATTACCATTGTAGATTTTGACACTGTTAGTGAAAGTAATTTGAACAGGCAAATAATTGCACTAAAAACAACAATAGGGAAATATAAGGTTGATGTTGCAAGAGAGAGAGTAAATAACATTAATCCAAATTGCAATGTTCAAGCAATAAAAGAAAAATTGACCAAAGAAAATATTGATAGTTTTAATTTTAAAAACTATGATTTTGTCATTGATGCAATAGATATGGTAACATCAAAATTGCTAATAATAGAAAAAGCAAAAAAAGAAAATGTTGAAGTAATTTCTTGTATGGGAACAGGGAATAAACTTGATGCAACAAAATTGCAAATATGTGATATAAGCAAAACAAATTATTGTCCACTTGCAAAAGTTATGCGAAAAGAGTTAAAAAATCGTGGAATTTATCATCTAAATGTTGTATTTTCCACAGAACAACCAAAACGCTTTGATGAAAAACAACGAAAAGTAACGCCTGCAAGCATTGCATATGTTCCAGCTGTTGCTGGACTTTATATCAGTCAATTTGTGATAAAAAAACTAATGGAGAAATAATGGAAAAGTATAAAGAGATAGAACACAGCATAACAAAAAAATTTAAGAAAACAATTTGGAAAAGATTTATTCATGCTGTTGATGAATATAACTTAATAAATGAAGGTGATAAAATTGCAGTTTGTATTTCAGGTGGAAAGGATAGTATGTTACTTGCAAAATGTATGCAACTGTTAAAAGCCCATTGGAAGATAAATTTTGATTTGGAATTTATTTGTATGGACCCTGGTTACAAAAAAGAAAATAGAGAACTGATTGAACAAAATGCAAAAATTATGGGTATTCCAATTCATTATTTTGATTCGCCAATTTTTGATATTGTGGCAAATGTTGAAGGCTCGCCTTGTTATCTTTGTGCAAGAATGAGGAGGGGATATTTGTATAATTATGCTCAAAGCTTGGGTTGCAACAAAATTGCACTAGGACACCATTTTAATGATGTAATAGAAACAATACTTCTTTCTATGTTCTATGGTGGAGAGTATAAAACAATGATGCCAAAGTTAAAAAGCACAAACCACAAAGGTATGGAACTTATAAGACCACTTTATTTAATTAGAGAAGATGATATTATTCACTTTGCAAATTATAATGATTTACACTTTTTGCGTTGTGCATGCAAACTTACAGAAGGTGTTGAAAATGGTGAAATGGCATCAAAACGAAAAGAGATTAAAAAGCTTATAAGAGAAATGAGAAAAACTAACGAAACTGTTGATATAAACATTTTTAATAGTATTCACAAAGTAAATCTTGATACAGTTATTGGATATATAAAAGACGGAGAAAAACATTCATTTTTAGATGAATACTAAAATTGTTATTGACAATTAGTGAAGATATATAATAATATAAAATCAGGGGGAAAGAAATGAAAAGAAAAATAACAAAAATTTTTGCACTACTATTAGTTTGTTGTGCATTCGTGCTTGCAGGTTGTGGCGATAACTCAGTAAATGTTAATGTTGATGGAAATTATAAGGACACAACCAAAGAAGCATTTTCAACCTATGTAGCACAAATTGATGAAGCAAAAAATCTTGATGCAAAAGGCTACAAGTTTTCAATGACATACAAAACAACAATAAATGATGAAGCTGGTTCCAAAGACTCAATGGCAAAGGAATTGCAAAATAATTATGCATTTGATTCAGAAACATCAATGAATGGTAAGATTTTGAGCTCAGAAGATGGTGAAGCAAAAAATTTGTCAGCATCTTTTGAAATAAAAACAAGATTAATAACAGACAAATCAA
>CAMEUD010000115.1 GCA_945937975.1 uncultured Clostridia bacterium | reverse complement strand
GAGATTGCATTGCTGGTTTATTGCTATTATTTTTCCATCTATAATAATTCGCTTCACTCATATTAAGTCTTTTCATAAGTTTTTCAATAGATAAATTATTTTCTTTGATTAATTTTTCTACTGTTTCAATAAATGACAGGTTATTATAAGTAATGTTTTTGTATTCATCAGTTAAGCCCATTAAATATTGCAAAGAACAATCAAAATAATTTGCAATTTTTTTAGCAACTGAAAGTTCAGGGTAGAAGTCTTTGTTAAAATAACCATTAAGTGTTTCAAATGATATTCCTATTCTTTTAGATAATTGAAGTCTACTTAAATCATTTTCAAGCATTAAATCTTGTAATCTTTCTTGAAATTCGTTCATTTAATCTCCCATTATATGAGTTAGACATTATTCGACAAAATAACTCTCATTTCTCTGTATATTTTTGCAAAAACTATAAGTAAAAATCTTGCATTACAGATAGTTGATAGGTATAATATAAGTATCAGAATTAATGAAAAATAAAAGGAGATAAAAATATGAACGACGAATTTGTGATTGATACTTTGGCTATGTATTTTAAGGAAGAAATATCTAACAAAGTTAAGGTAGGTGATGATGGAATAATTGTTAGGTTTGATAACGGAAAATCAGCAATAGTAAAAGCAATTATTGTATCTTAATTATTTCAAAAAACAAAAATTTAAAAAGTTTTTTGTTTGGGGAGAAAAAATGGAAAAAATTAAAAATAGTGAAGAATATGTATTAAATCACCAATTTGGATATGGTAAATTTAAAGAGAAAATAAAACTTAACAAACTTAAATTAAGGAACATAGATGACCTTTGTGTTTATGTTAATGATTCTGTTATAAATGCATTTGATGCATCTTATCAAAATAATGTGATTCAGTTCTATTTAGATAATTCAAAATGCAAAATTATTATTGAAAATATTTAACAAAATAAATCGAAGGTAAAAAAGATACACAAACTAATATTTGTGTACCTTTTTTTGTTATGTAAAACTATCCCTTAAAGTTAAACTAATGTATTAACTTTGCTTATTCACGAGAAGATTTTTTAGCATTTTTGCTGTTGGCTCTTTTTGAAGATTTTCTGTTCATATCAGAACCTGCTTCTGTGTTTGAGTTTGTCTTACTTGAACAATTTCTAGTGTTTGCACAATCTCTTGTGTTTTGTTTGCTAGACTTGTTTCTTCCAAACATATAGTTTTACCTCCTTTGCAAAGCAATATTGTGCTTTGACACTTATAGTTTGTGGACTTATTTTTGTTTTATACATTTTTTTATTTGATTTTGTTAATAATTTCGTGTAATGTAGTAATGTATATGTATAAAAGCAGGGGGTGATTTTTTTGACAGATTTAGAAATAGCAAATAGTGTAAAATTAAAAAACATTAAAAAAATTGTAAAAAAACTTCACTATAAAGGTGATGCAATTTTTTATGGAAATTACAAAGCAAAATTACCTATAAAGTATGGGAAGAAAAAGGGTAAACTTATTTTAGTTACTGCCATAAATCCAACAAAAATGGGAATAGGTAAAACAACAGTTGCAATAGGACTTGCTGATGCACTTAATAAGTTAAAAAAGAGATGTACACTTGCATTAAGAGAACCATCACTTGGACCAGTTTTTGGAATAAAAGGTGGTGCAACTGGTGGTGGCTACAGTCAAATTGCACCAATGGAAGATATTAATTTGCATTTTAATGGTGATTTTCATGCAATAACAAGTGCAAATAATTTACTTTGCAGTTTGATAGATAATCATATTTATCAGGGTAATAGTCTTAATATTGATGAAAATAGAATACTTTTTCACAGATGTGTTGACCTTAATGATAGAGCATTAAGAGAAGTAACAGTTGCTCAAGGCGAAAAGAATGGAGTGGAAAGAAAAGATTATTTCACAATAACTGCGGCAAGTGAAATTATGGCAATTATGTGTCTTGCAACAGATTTTGAAAATTTAAAAGAAAGATTAGGTAATATTGCTATTGCATATAGCAAAGATAACAAACTAATTTATGCTCGTGATTTAAAAGTCGTTGACAGTATGGCAATACTCTTAAAAGATGCTTTGATGCCAAACTTGGTTCAAACTCTTGAAAAAACACCTGCACTTGTGCATTTGGGACCATTTGCAAATATTGCACATGGTTGCAATAGTATTATCGCAACAAAAATGGCACTATCTTACAGTGATTATGTTGTAACAGAAGCAGGTTTTGGAGCAGACCTTGGAGCAGAAAAATTTTTTGATGTAAAATGCAGAGTTGGCAACTTGCATCCAAATGCTGTGGTAATAATTGCAACAATAGGTGCATTAAAACTTCATGCTGGAGTTAAGTATGAAGACCTAAAAACAGAAAATATTGAAGCTGTAAAATTGGGAATGGCAAACTTATATTCACATATCAATACGATCTATAACGAGTTTAAACTACCATTTGTTGTAACACTAAACAAATATGAAACTGACACCCCAGATGAAATAATGACTGTTATGAGAGAACTTGAAAAGATTAATATAAATTATGTAATTAATGATGCATGGGGAAAAGGTGGAGAAGGTTGTTTGGAACTTGCCAAAGCAGTATTGTTTTCAAGTGAACTTGACAATTCTCATTTTGATTATATTTATGACCTTGATGAAAAAATAGAAAGCAAAATTAAAAAAATTGCAACCAAAGTATATGGTGCAAGTGGGGTAATTTATACAGATAAAGCAAAAGAAAAAATAAAAGAAATAAAAAAATTAAAACAGGATAATTTACCAATTGTAATTGCAAAAACTCAATATAGTTTGTCGGATAATGCAAAATTATTGAACAAGCCAAAAAACTTTAAGATTACAATAAGTGATATTGAGTTAAAGTCAGGTGCTGGATTTATTGTTGCGATTGCAGGTAATATGCTTTTAATGCCAGGATTAGGCAAAACACCTAATGCAGTAAATATGAAAATTGATGAGAACTATAAAATCAGTGGATTATTTTAAAAAAATGCTATCAAAATGATAGCATTTTTTATTTATTGTTCTGCTTCTGGTTCTTTTTCAACTTTAAATGAATCAAATGAAAATTGTATATTTGCATAACTTGTTTCATCTTTCAAACTTTCAGGAATATTAAGACTAAAACTTTGAGATGTAAAATCATCATCAGTTAAATCAATTTGAATTATTGTTTGAGTTTGTATTGTTGTTTCTGTTTCTTCTTCATCAACTATTGTTGTTAGGGTGTAAGATAAGTTTACAACAGTAAAAATAGAATCTTTATAATTTAGTGCTGTAATAATTTCTGTAATATCAAAATCTTTGGAATCAATGCTTGATGTTGATAAGATTGTTGTTTGTGAATCATATGTTTGACCAATACTTACATCAAGGTTCATATCAACAATGCTTGAAGCCAAAGTATACTCTTGTTCAAAGGAAATGCTTTTCAAAGTAACAAGTTCAAGTTTTGGACAATCAAATATTGCAACATATGTGCCAGCAGTGTCTTTGTTTACTTCAAATTTATATACAGCATCATATGATACAACAACATTGTTTTTCATCCATGCCAAAAATTCATAGTTATCTTTTGGAACAGCTTTGATTTCTGCTTCGGATTTTTCTTTGTATGTGTTTGTTCCATAAACTGTTCCATAATTTGCATACCAAACATTTACGATGATATTATAATCTTGAAGATTGTCATCGCAACCAAACATTGTTAAACTTGCACATAATATTAAAACAAAAGCAAGTAATCTGCCAAAAAATTTTTTCA
>CAMEUD010000114.1 GCA_945937975.1 uncultured Clostridia bacterium | reverse complement strand
AAACAAAAATGTTTTAAAACAAACTATTGCAACAATATTAGCGAAGTTGTAAAAGATTGTGCAAGGAGTATAAAATCACTTGCTTTACTCTCTGATTACAACACAAATATAGACATCAATTTAGGGATAACAACTCTTGCTGACATTATACGAAATGTAAATTATCTTTATGGTATATGTAAATATAGACAATAAAAAAATGCTAGAAATTTCTAGCATTTTTATTTTACTCTGCATCTGGAATAATTTCCCCAAATTCCAAGTTAAAGTCGCCATCAACAACTTCAAGTTCATTGATTGAGCCAACTGCTTTTATGTCAACTTCACAAGACTTAATAAAATCTTTATATTTTGAATATACTTTAAGGTCCTTTATGAATGTTTTTAATGAAATCTTATTTTCGCTCTTAAATTGTCTTATTCCACTAACAATTTGCATTACTTCATCGCCTGCCTTAACAAAGTTTTCATCACTTACTTCACCAAGGTCTAAATAACCTGATTTATGAATTGAAATTTGATTTTCTTTTTCTGCATAATAATCTTGATAAATTTCTTCTGTTATATGTGGCATAAATGGAGCAAACATTTTAAGTATTCCAAGCAATGTGTAATAGCAAGCATATTTTGCACTTTCACATTCTTTTTCACCATATACATCTGGATTATATAATCTACGCTTTACGAGTTCGATATAATCATCACAGAAATCCCAGAAAAATCTTTCAACTTCACCAAGTCCCAAGCAGATGTCGTATCTATCAAGGTTTTTCATAAAACTCTTAAATACTTTTTTGTATTTTTCAAGTATCCACTTATCCATTGGTAATAATTCAATTTCTCTTGGTGTGTAATCATATAAGAAAGATAAAACGAATTTTGATGCGTTCCAAATTTTGTTTGCAAGTTTTTTACCTGCATCAAAACTTTCAAGTGAGAAACAAGTGTCTTTGCCAAGTGAAAGGTTATTTGCCCAATATCTTGTAACATCGGCACTATATTGTGCAATTATATCTTGTGGAGCATTTTTATTGTTTCCACTTTTTTTGCTTAATTTGCTACCATCAGCACTTGTAACATAACCAGAAATCATAAGGTCTGTCCAAGGTAATTTTCCAAAGTGATATAAACTTTTTACTATTGTATAGAAATCCCAAACACGAATATTATCATGTGCATTTGGTCTAAGACTCATTGGTACCATTGTATCATCAAGTCCTTTACCTGTAATTAAGTCTGTGCAAATTTGTGGAGTTAAACTACTTGTTGCCCAAGTGTCCATAACATCATGCTCTGGTTCCCAATCACATTCACCACATTCACATTTTACAGTTGGAAGTGTTGATAATGGATTAACAGGGAGTTCGCTTTCATCTGCAACATGAACCTTTCCACAATGTTTACAATACCAAACTGGGAAAGGTACTCCATAATATCTTTGACGAGAAATACACCAGTTCCATTGCAAATTTTCTACCCAATTAAGATATCTTGCACGCATTGATTCTGGGTGCCAATTAAGTTTCATACCTGCATCGTATAATTCTTGTTTATGAGATAATACATCAATAAACCATTGTTTTTTTACAACAATTTCTATTGGTGTTCCACATCTTTCGTGTGTTGAAACTGCGTGTGTTAATTCTTCTTGTTTAATAAGTAAATCATTTTCTTTTAATTTTTCAATTATGGCAAGTCTTGCATCTTTAATTTTCATTCCTTCAAATTCGCCTGCAAGTTTTGTCATTCTTCCAGCATTATTAAATGCTTCTTTTATATCAAGGTTATGTTTTCTTTGCCATTCTTTATCGACTGTATCTCCAAAGGTACAGCACATAACAACACCACTACCCTTTTCAAGGTCTACAAGTTCATCTGTAAGAACTGGAACAGTAAAATTGAAATATGGAACAATCAATTTCTTGCCAAGAAGATGCAAATTCTTTTCATCTTTTGGATTGATGAAAACGCAATCACACGCTGGCAACATTTCTGGTCTTGTTGTTGCAACTGTTACATATTCATTTGTTCCTTCAATAAAGAATTTTATATAGTTAAATGTGCTTGCAATGTCTTGATTTTCAAGTTCACTTTGAGCCACAGCAGTTCGACATTCAGTACACCAAAGTGCTGGTGCTTCTTGGTGATATACCAAACCCTTTTTATAGAGTTCAATAAATGATTTTTGAGAAATTGCTTGTGAACGCTTTGATATTGAAGAATAATTGTTATCCAAATCACAAGAAAAACCTGCTGACTTATATAAAGCATGGAATTCCTTTTCTAGTTCCTTTGTTGTTTCAAGGCACATATCTGTGAACTTTTCTCTATCGAGTTCAAAAGCACGTTTGTTATACTTCTTTTCAACATATCTTTCTGTTGGAAGTCCATTATCGTCAAATCCAAGTGGAAAGAATACATTTTCACCTTTCATTCTATGGTGTCTTGCCATTGTTTCGATATGCATATATGATGACAAATGTCCCATATGTATTTTCCCATTAACTGTTGGTGGTGGTGTATCTATTGCATATACTGGTTTTTTTGAGTTTTTGTCAAACTTAAAAATTTGTTTTTCTTGCCAATAGTCTTGCCACTTTTTTTCTTTTTCTAAAAAATTATACTTTTTGTCTAGCATTTTTTCTCCTAAATAATTAACATTACTAAATATATAACAATATACAAATGTTGTCAAATCTTTTATAAAAATCTATTCTATCAAAAACAAAAAAACTCCAACATTGTTAGAGATTTTGTGCCATATATTTTACATATATTCAACATTCGTGCTTGCAAAAATTGGGTCATCTAAAAATTCTAAGTACGACATATTGAACCCATCTGCAACTTGATATACCAAAGCAAGTGTTGGACTTTTTGTATTCCCTAACAATATATTATTAAGTGTTGAACGAGGTCTACAACTATCTTTTGCAAATTTATACAAAGATATATTTTTTTCATTTAATAAATTTGTGAACCTTTTTGCAAACGCTTCCCCTAATGTCATATTGTACCTACCTTATTTTTCTTTACTTTAAACATTCATCAAAATTATCAAAATATTTTGGTGCATAAAACTCCGAAAGAGTAATATTTGCTCCCATACAAATTTTCTTTATTGTTATGGCAGTTGGACTCTTTACCTTTCCATTCATCAAATCAAATATAGTTGATGGAGTTAAATTTGAGTTTAAGCATAAAGCAGTTAATGTTGTTTTCTTTTCATCAACTAATTCTAATATTCTCTTTTTTATTGCTTCGTTAAGTGTCATATTACTAAATTCCGTTTACTATATTCCGTAAATAGTTTAGACTAAACTCAAATATTTAATCTTACGATATTTCGTAAAAATGTTTGACAAGTTTGCTTTCAAATTATATATTTTTTAAAAAGGGAGAATTTATGAGTAAGAAATGTTACATTTGTCAATATTGTGAGAGTAAAACTGATTTTTATTCTTCAAAAGCAATAATAAGACTACTAAATATTTTAATGGATACGGAAGATTTTGACACATTTATTTTTGATAATGATAAAGAATTTTGTGAAATTTGTTATGATATAATTAAATCAAATAATAAAAAAATTGATTGTAAAATATTAGATTATGGAGATAAAAATATATCAAATAAATTTAATTTAGAAAAAATATCTTTTTATACAAATAAAAAAGGCGCTGAAGCCTTTATTGAAACAGGATTCAACGCCATTGAATATTGTGATTGTTGTATTTATTTTATTGATTATTTTAATAATTTTTCTAATAGTTGCTCAATTAATTATGCAATTAAAAATAATAAAAAAGCGTAT
>CAMEUD010000113.1 GCA_945937975.1 uncultured Clostridia bacterium | reverse complement strand
CAAAAAGAAATAATACAAAAATAAGAAAAAACACCCATTTGAGTGTTTTTTTGTTTAAATTTTTCGTGAATGTGTTTTTGTAAGTAGATTACAACTATATTATAAAAACTTCCGTTATCGGAAATTTCGAGCTAAATAAAATTTGACAAAACTTCCGATAATTATCATATTTTAGAGAAAAATGTAAATTATAGTGTCGTTCTTACTGATATATAATTCTAAAATGACAGGGGAAATAGAAAATCGCAATATTTTCAATATGATGGAATAAATTGCCTAAAAATTTTATATTAATCGTTTGACTTAAACTTTTTTATTTATTATACTAAAGTCGAAATATATATGAAATATATTTCATGAGAATACATATTCACCTTTTTGAGTGTTCGCCTATCTCTGGGGTGATAAAAATTTGTTCTCATTCTATATTTTAATTTTTTAAGGAGTGTTTATGAAAAGAAAATTTAAATTATTCGCAACTATCGCTTCTCTTTGCCTTTGCTTAGCACTTATGGCATTTGGTGTATATGCTGCATCAACAGTTAAATACACAGCAAGTGGTAGCGTATCATTCGAAGTAAGCGATGTTTTCGTTACAATGACAAGTAAGTTAGAAGCTACTGTTGGCGGAACAAAATCAGCAGATGTTGATGATTCACAAAAATCATACACAGGTGATGCAACAAAAGTTCCATCAGCTACAACAGAATATTCAAAAGCTTTTGAAGCTGTTAAATTCACAAAAACTGGAGATAACATTGTTTTGACAGTTACTATCAAAAATGATGGTGCTAGTGCTGTTAATGTAAAATTCACAGTTTCAAAACCAGAAAATGTTAATGGTATTACTTCAGCTGTTGCATACAAGAAAGGTGAAACACCTACAGAAACAACATACCAAGAAGCAACAGGACTTCAACTTGCTACTAAAGAATCAGCAGTAGTTGTATTAACAATTACACTTGCTAATATGGAATACACAGTTGAATCAACAAACTACTCAGTAGTTGCAGATGTTGCTCGTGCAAATGCATAATCTAATAATCGTATAAGATTTTAATATTAAAATAAGGCGAGAAAAAATAGTCGAAATTTCGACTATTTTTTTTATTATAAATACCATTGAACTAAATTGAAATTTGTTTTTTATTCACTTGGAGTATAAATTCTGTAATTATCATAAAATGTTATAAGGGCTTTGCCATCATAAAGTTCATCATATTTTGTTGCTTTTGGAATAATTGAATATAGTGGCGATAATTCATATTTATTAGTTTCTGTATTTTTTGATAAAACATATTTGTAAGTTGTGCAACCACGAGATATGTAAACATTAATATCTCCATTAGTCTGCAGATATGCAGTACAATATTTGCCAGGTGCAATAATGACTTTATAGGTGCTGTCTACCACTTCAAAAAATTCCCAATTTTGTGTTGAAATATTCCACAGTATAACACCAGTAAGTGAAACACTATCATCTTGTGATGTTATGTTGTTATTTTTTACCATTGCACATTTGTGGTAGAGTAATGGTAAAGGTTCGCCATTGAATGTCAATTTTACATAATTCACTTTATCTTGGTCGGGAGTGCAATATAGTCCTGCTTCACCATTTGATTGAACTATGCAAAAGCAAGCATAGCAAGTCCTTTTACCTGTGAAAATAAAGTCATAATCTTCAACTTTATATTTTTTATTAGCATCAATGTAACTATAAAGTTTATCTCCGCTTGGGTCATAAAAGTGGACATAAAAAGCGTTTTCAATGGCTCTACTTTCAAGTGTTGGGAAAAGAAAATGGTCGTAATTCAATATCTTTACATATTCTTTTGTTGATAAATTATATGCTGGGTAAATAGACAATTTTTCATTTATATTGGTATTAAGAACTTTTGCACTTTTGTAATTTTCGGTGTCTAATGTTAAACTATCTTTATCAAATTCGGCAAAGAATATTTTTGAAACATTTTTGTCGGATTTATTGCACACAAAGTATTTATTGTCAAAACAAGTGATATACAAACTAGGGACTTGACCACAGATTGTTAAGTTTTTACCATTAAATTTTATTTTGTAATATTGGACAACGCAAAATGTATAACCTTGGCAATGAACTCTAATTTCATTTATTGTTTTTTCTGGATAATATCTCCCTGAAAGATTATTTACTTTTTGTGTGTTGGTACTACTTTCCGATGCACAAGGATAACTGCCTTTAAGAAAAGATGTGTTATTTATAAAAAGTTCAATAGTATATTCATAAGTTTGGAACATATTTTGAATTGTTGGGTCAAAACCAACTTCAAAATCTATGTCTATTGGTTGGTTAATATCGCAAATTAAGTAATATGTTTGACTATAATATTGCGACCAATGTGTGTAACTATTTACGGTTGTGCTTATCATATCTTCATTAACGCCAAAATCTTCATAAATCAATTTTGTGTCATCAACCATTTTTAAGCCATTAACAAGTTGGCTGAAATTTTCTATTTGTGCTGGTATTTGTGTTATTTGTTCATTCAGTTGAGAGATTTTTGTGTTAATGCTTGCAATTTTGGTAGAGTTTTCGGTGCTTTTTGATGTATTTTGAGAAACTGAACTAGAAAGACTGTCAACTGTTGTTTTACAATTTGTTAACTCTTGAGATATTGAATTTAATTCTTGTTCAATTTCACTTTTTGTGTTTTGAGATGAATTACTAATTGATTTTTCTAATGATTTTAATCTTTTTTCAAGTTCTTCACAATCAACTCTTAATTTTCTTAAACTATACTCAAAATTTTCGTTCATTATATTTCTCCTTTTGTTTTTGGAACAAAAATATTTTATTTTAGCGCTGTGGAGATTTCAATGTTTTATGACATTTATATTATATGTCATTCTGACTGTCGACCCCGAAGCACTACATAGGAAGAATCTCAACTGCTTTTAATAGGTTGAGATTTCTCGTGAGCAGGCTCGAAGATGCCATACTCGAAATGACTTATATATTATTCTATGTCATTTCGACCACTACCCGCATTGATGGGCTTTGGAGAAATCTCAACTTAAAAAAAATGAAACAATAGTGTTTCATTTTTCAATAGTTTTTATCAATTTGTATGCTTGTTTCCAATTATTTAGTTTATAACAATCAAAATCAAGAGGAATGTTTTGATTATGAGATGCTTCCATTAATGCTGTTTTTATGCCTTGATTATTAATTTGTCTTAATGTGTCAATTCTATCATCAATAAAAATATCTATGTTTTTTTCTTTTACAATTTGAGATTTGTCAAAATATCCTGTCAAAAGTTCATCATATGGTATTTTATATTTATTAAACCAATCAACTGTCATTTTTACAGGTTCTTTATTCCAAGGAACTCTTCTTGCTGTGATAATAATGATTTTGTGTCCTTCTTTTTGAAGTTTTGTTACATACTTTTTAACTCCAAGTCTTGGTTTTGCTTCTATCATTAAAAAATCAAAATCTTGGTTAAAGTATTGTTGACATTCTTCGTTCGTCCAGTTCATCATTTTCATATAGTCATTTGTCTTTTTATCAACAATTTTGTAGGGCATATTGTTATCTTTTAAATACTTTTTAAGGTGCTTATGTTTTGCTCTTATTAGTCTTGTTAATGTGTCATCAATATCTATACCAATATTCATAAATTTCTCCAATAGAAAAAGCATAAGACAAATAAAAAATCTTGTCAATAAAATTTTTAAAATCATTGACATTATGTGATTTATTTTGTATACTAAACAACGAATTAAGAACTAAAAGTGGGTGAAAAAGAATGACAGTTGTTAAAGTTGGCGAAAACGAAAGCATTGAAAG
>CAMEUD010000112.1 GCA_945937975.1 uncultured Clostridia bacterium | reverse complement strand
GCGTTTGAAACATTATGTGATTTGGTAGAAAGAGTAAAAAAATAATGAGAAAAAATGGCTGATATAAAAGTACTTGATAAATCAGTTTGGGGTAAAATTGCTGCTGGTGAAGTAGTTGAAAAACCTGCATCTATTGTAAAAGAACTTGTAGAAAATTCAATTGATGCTAAAGCAAAAAATATCACTATTGAAATTAGAGATGGTGGAACAACACTTATATCAATTTTAGATGATGGTATGGGTATAAAAAAAGACCAACTAAAATTGGCATTTTTACCACATGCAACAAGTAAATTAAAAGACATTGATGATTTATACAATTTACAAACAATGGGATTTAGGGGAGAAGCACTTGCAAGCATATGTGCAGTAAGTAAAGTTGAACTTACAACAAAAACAAATGAAGATGAGATTGGTAATAAAATTGTGATGCAAGGTGGAGAAGAAATTTCTATGAATGAAATTGCTTGTAACACTGGAACAAATATCAAAGTTACAAACTTATTTTATAATACACCTGCAAGAGCAAAGTTTTTGCGTAAAAATAAAACAGAAGAAAATGATATAACAAGCTATGTTGAAAAACTTATGCTATCACACAAAGAGATAAACTTTAAATACATAGTTGATGACAAAATGATTTATAACACAACAAATTGTAGTTTACTTGATATTATATATACAATATATGGTAAAGATGTTGCAGAAAATATGATTGAAGTTGACTATAAAAAAGACAATTATCGTATCTATGGTTATATATCAAAACCAACCCATTCAAAAAGCAATAGGACATATCAATCACTTTTTGTAAACAATAGATATTGCATCAATCAATTAATAAGTGCAAGTATTTCAAGAGCATATGAAAACTTTATGATGAAAGGTAAGTTTCCTGTCTATGTGCTATTTTTAGATTTGCCAACAAATTGTGTAGATGTAAATGTACATCCAAACAAATTGGAAGTTAAGTTCGATAATTCTCAACATATTTATGGCTTATTTAACGATGCTGTATTCTTGGCACTTTCAAAGCAAACACATATTGTGGAAGCCCTTGAAGATGAAAAATATTCATCAAGTGGTTTTACTTCTTTTGATGAAACACCAATTTTTAACAAAGTTGAAAAAGATGAAGGTATAAGTTTTTCTGATGAAGAACAGAAACAAACTGAAAATTATAATGAAAAAAATAATGAGATTTATGAATCTGAAATAAACTATAATGACAATATTTCAAATTATGCAAAGACAACAACTTCAAATAATCAGTCATCACAAATTTATACTCCAAAAGAAACTTATATTTTTACTGATTCAAATATAGAAGAAAAACAAAAAATAAAAATAAATGAGTCGTTACAAAATGAAATCAAAGAACAAAAAGAACAAGTAACATACCAAAAACTTTTTAATTCAGAAAAACGAATTATTGGTATAGCATTTAAAACATACATCATCGTTGAAAAAGATGATAACCTTTATTTAATAGACCAACATGCAGGACATGAAAGATTTTTGTTTGATAAGTTTATGAAACAAGTTGAAAATAATGATATTTTGGTCCAAAATTTACTTGTACCATACATTTTGAATGTTAATAATAAAGAACAAGAATATCTTGAAAGTAATTTAGATTTATTAAAGTCTTATGGCTTTGATATTGAATATTTTGGGAGTAATAGTTATAAAATCTCAAGTATTCCAATGCTACTTCAAAATGTAAATCTAAAAGAATACTTTGAAGATGTTTTAAGTGATATGAATACAAAAGTGAAAAAGCCAAATGAAATTGTAAGACGAATGATTGCAACAATGGCATGCAAGGCAGCGGTTAAAGCTGGTAATACTTTATCTAGTGATGAAGTTGATATTTTACTTAATATGTTAAAAGAAAACAACAATACATTATTGTGTCCACATGGTAGACCAATTGTTATTGTATTTGAGAGAAATCAACTTGAAAAAATGTTCAAAAGGATTGTTTCGTGAAAAACATAGTAATTTATGGTCCAACAGCGATAGGGAAAAGTGAAATAGCAGTAGGTTTAGCAAAAAAAATCAATGCTGAAATTATTTCTGCTGACTCTATGCAAATATATAAAGATTTAAATATTGGTTCGGCAAAGATAACGCAAGAAGAAATGCAAGGTATACAACATCATTTGATTAACATAAAAGAGTGTAATCAAGAATATAGTGTTTTTGACTTTGTGAGTGATTGTAAAAAATGTATTGAAGACATAAAATCTAGTGGTAAAAATGTTATAATCTGTGGTGGCACAGGTCTTTATATAAAAGCGCTTTTGTATGGATTTAATTGTGGGAATACAAGCAAAAATAATGAATTAAGATTAGAACTAGGAAAATTGCCAACTGATGAATTATGTAAGAGATTGGAACTTTTGGGGCATAGTATAAAGCAAGATGATAAAAATAATAGACATAGACTTATAAGGTATATTGAGTTATACTCAAATGGTGAGCAAAAATTTGAGAAATCAAAACAAAGTGATGAATATATTTTATTTGGACTTCTTGGTGATAGACAAATAATATATGACAGAATAAATCAACGTGTTGATGTTATGATTCAAAATGGACTTATTGAAGAAACAAAATATTTAATTAATAAGGCTCCTATAGATTGTCAAAGTATGAAAGCTATTGGATATAAAGAGATTGTGCCTTATATTGAGCATAAAGATAGTTTAGAAAATTGTGTAAATCTTTTGAAACAAAAAACAAGAAACTATGCCAAAAGACAAATAACTTTTATGAATCAATTTGACGATATAACAAAAATTAATGTAAAAAACAAAAAACAAGCTGTAAATGAAATATTTGAAATAGTTAATGGGGAAAAATAATTATGTTTAGAGTAGGATTTGACATAAAATATTTATTAGTAGCAATGTGTGTTATTTTTGTGTGTTTATTTTTGATTGTAAGAATTAAAAAGGGTGGAGTTTTTGGACTTTTAACAAAAACACTTGCATCACTTATGTTTGTAATTACATCTTTGTATGGTCTTATGAAAAATCCATATATTATAACTTTTTTAGTTTGCATTGGATTAATACTTGGAATGATAGGTGATATTATACTTGATTTAAAGGTTATATATAAACAAGATAACGATATTTATCTTAATTCAGGTATGGCATCATTTGGGATTGGTCATATATTTTATATTTCTGCATTAATTTTGTGTATGACACAAATAGGTGTATTTGAATTATATAAACCACTTTGTATTGGAATTGCTGGTTCAATTGTTTTATCAATTATCATATTAAGTATGACAAAATTAATGAAATTAAATTTCGGAAAATTTTTCTGGCAATCTGCAATTTACACCTTGTTGCTTGTAACTTTATCTTGTTTGTCAGTAATTTTTGCGATATGGTACAATATTACACATTTATGGCTTTTGGCTATTGGTGGAATATTAATTCTCATTAGTGATTTAATCCTGTCGTTAAACTATTTTGGTGGGGAAGAAAATAATACAATTCTTATAATTTTAAATCATTTAATATATTATATTGGTCAAATTTTAATTGCTTGTTTTGTGCTATTCTTTTAACAGTTTTAAAAATTTTAACGAAAAATGTCAAAATTTTTCTTGACATTTCAAAGTTATTTGTGCAAAATAAAAGAGCATTTGTTTATGTGCATTGTTTAGTTACAATAGGGTAGAATGATCTTTGCAAAAAATGTAAAATATTTTAAAAAAACACTTGACTTATTCTCCAAATTATAATAATATACAATAGTCGCATATGACGGGGTGTAGCGCAGTTGGTAGCGCACGTGGTTTGGGACCATGGGGCCGGGAGTT
>CAMEUD010000111.1 GCA_945937975.1 uncultured Clostridia bacterium | reverse complement strand
ATATCCAATGTTGAATCTTGACCTTCAGCAAAATTTTTACATTCATTTACAATTTCAAATCTATAATCATTTATTATTGGTTTTTTATTTGTAATAGATTGGAATGATTTATCCAACGAGTTACAAATATAATCATATGCAACTGACATATATTGTGGGTCAAGTTGCTCTGAAAGTGAAACGATTAAGTTTTTGTCAAAAATCTTTTTTTTCATATTTTTATTATACCATATTCCCCACTTATTTCTCAATTAAATTTTTTTAATTATTCAAAGTATTCGTAAAATACTTGATAAAAGCAATAAAAGTTGCTAACATATATGTATTATGAGTGATTTTTTAAATGAAAGAAATAAAAAATGTGTTAATGGCATAAGCAAAAATTTAGAAAACTTGCCTGACTATTGCTTAGATTATATTTTGTCAATGGAAAATAACACATCATTTTTAACAAGATTAAATTACAGTCAAGATTTGGCAATCTTTTTTGATTATTTGGCAAAAAATAAGTTTAACAAACAGATATCAAATATTACATATGATGACTTAAATAGCTTAAAATCTCGAGATTTAGAAATGTTTTTAAGTTATGTTGGACTATATGAAATTAATGGGAAACAATATGTTAATGGAGAAAAAGGAAAAGCAAGAAAACTTGCTTCAATTCGTAGTTTCTTTAAGTACTTGTTTAAAAATGACAAAATACAAAGTGATGTTGCATTAAAAATTTCAACTCCAAAAATTCATTCAAAACCTATAATTAGACTTGAAGTTGATGAAGTTTGTAAATTAATTAATGAAGCAGAAAATCCTCAATCTCTTACAAATAGACAAAAAGCTTTTAATAAACATACTTCACTTAGAGATGTTGCAATTTTATCTTTATTTTTAGGTACAGGTATAAGAGTTAGTGAATTAGTTGGTATAAATGTCAAAGATGTAGATTTTGAAAACAACTGTTTTAAAGTAACAAGAAAAGGTGGAAATCAAGTTATTTTATATTTTTCAGATGAAGTTCGTTCTGCCCTACTTAATTGGTTAGATTTAAGAGATGTAATAATGGAAAACTCAGATGAACAAGCACTTTTTGTTTCCTTACAAAAGAAACGAATGTGTGTAAGAGCTGTGGAAAAATTGGTAAAAAAATACAGTCAAATTGCTTCACCTTTAAAGAAAATTTCACCACATAAGCTTCGTAGTACATATGGTACAAATTTATACAGAGAAACTGGCGATATATATGTTGTTGCCGAGGTCCTTGGACATAAAGATGTTAATACCACGAAAAAGCATTATGCTGCAATGAGTGAAGACATAAGACGAAGTGTTGCTAACAAAGTTAAGTTAAGAGATTAAAATAGAACATTTGTTTGACTTTTGTATTACATTATGATATATTTTATATTGTAAAAAGGATAATTTTAATGAAAAAGTCTGAACAGAAACTTATGGAAGTATTATCATTCCTTAATTCATATATAAATGATAAAGGTTTTTGCCCATCTTATAGAGAAATTGCTAGTGGTGTTAATTTAAAATCAACAAACTCAGTAAAGGCATATCTTGATATTTTGGAAGAAAGAAATTTTATCAAAAGGCAACCAACAAAGAATAGAACAATTGAAATAATTGGGAAGCAAAAAGATGAAACAATAGAGTTACCAATAGTTGGTCAAGTTGCTGCAGGTGCACCAATACTTGCCGAACAAAATATTGAAGATACAATAACAATTTCGAGTTCATTCTTTGGACTATCCCCTAATTCAAATCATAAATTGTTTGTCTTGAAAGTTAAGGGCGACAGTATGATTGAAATGGGAATTAATAATGGAGATTTTGTTGTTGCATCAACTCAAAACACTGCTCAAAATGGAGATGTTGTTGTTGCAATGATTGATGGAAATGCGACTGTTAAAACATTTTATCGTGAGCCAAAATTCATAAGACTTCAACCAGCTAATAATGCTTATAAACCAATTTATTCAAACGATTTACAAATACTTGGAAAAGTTGTTGGAGTAATGCGTAGATTATAATAAAAAACTGATAAGAAAGATAAAAGTTCTTATCAGTTTTTTTATTAAAATTTTTCTTCAATTACTCCACCACCAAGGCAATATGTATCATCATAAAATACAACCCATTGTCCTTCGGTAATTGCTTTTTGTTTTTCATAAAATGTTACAATAATTCGATTATCTTCAATTTTTACATGGACTTTTTGGTCTGGTTGTCTATATCTAAATTTTGCATAGCAGTCAAATTCTTTCTTTTCTGGTTCTTTTGGTATCCAATTAACTTTATAAGTAACAAGTCCATTAGAATACAAACAATCTTCAAGTCCACAACAAACATATAACACATTTTTATCTAAATCTTTTTTAACTACAAACCAGCGTTGACTTTTTTCACCTTGACTACCAATTCCAAGTCCCCTGCGTTGTCCAATGGTGTAATACATAAGACCATCGTGTGTACCAACGACTTTACCTGTATCAATATCAATTATATTGCCTGGTTTATTAGGTAGATATTGTTTTAAAAATTCTTTAAAATTGCGTTCACCAATAAAGCAAATGCCGGTGCTATCTTTTTTATGTGCAGTTGATAAATCATATTTTTCTGCAAGTTTTCTTAAATCAGGTTTAATCATATCACCTATAGGAAACATAGTATCTTTTAATTGATTTTGTGATAACTGATTTAAGAAATATGTTTGGTCTTTATTTGTATCAACAGCTTTTTTTAAGTAAACAAAACCGTTTTTATGCTCAACTTGTGCATAGTGTCCTGTTGCAATATAATCTGCACCAAGTTGTTTGGCATATTCCAAAAATGGTCCAAATTTAATTTCCCTATTGCATAAAACATCTGGGTTTGGAGTTCTGCCTTTTTTATATTCGTCAAGAAAATACGAAAAAACTCTATCCATATATTCTTTACTAAAATTTACAGAATAATATGGTATATCTAATTTTGTACAAACCTTTTTTACATCTTCAAAGTCTTGTTCACTCGTGCAATGTCCAGTATCGGTTGATTCTTCCCAGTTTTTCATAAATAATCCGATAACATTATATCCTTGTTTTTTTAGTTTAAGTGCGACAATACTGCTATCAACACCACCACTCATTCCAACAACAACTGTTTCTTTTTTCTTCATTTTGTATCCTTATTTTAAAATATTTTTTAATGATTTTATAACATAGTTTAATTCTTTTTTTGTTGTAAATCTGCTTAAGGAAAACCTAATTGTTTTATCTGCATATTCATTAAGTCCCATTGCTTGTAATACATAACTAGGCAAACTACTACCTGCAGTACAAGCCGACCCACGAGAAACACAAATTCCCATTTGGTCTAATTTCATAAGCAAAATATTTGCATCTTTATTTTTAAAACTTACACTGACAATATTTGGAACAATACTATTTTCATTTCCATTTATTATAATTTCATCATTAAAATTATTTTTTAATTCATTGACGAAATACTCTCTTAAATTAAAAATCCTATTATAGTTTGCTTCCAAATTCTTATACGCAATTTCTGTTGCTTTACCAAATCCAACAATCGCAGGAGTGTTTGCAGTTCCCCCACGCTTACCAAATTCTTGGTTTCCACCAAAAATCAAATTATCAATTTTAATGCCATTTTTTATATATAAGAACCCCATTCCTTTTGGTCCATATATTTTATGTGCTGAAACACTCATTAAATCAATATTTAATGCTTTTACATCAATGTTAAGCATTCCAAAACCTTGAACTGCATCAGTGTGAAAAACAATATTATGCTTATGAGCTATTTCACCTATTTTTTTTATGTTCTGGATTGTTCCAACTTCGTTATTTACCATCATAGTTGAAATTAAAATAGTTTTTTCGTTAATAAGAGATTCT
>CAMEUD010000110.1 GCA_945937975.1 uncultured Clostridia bacterium | reverse complement strand
CTGTAGCCCAGAGTAATGAATTCAATGATAGCCATTCAGTTTTCTCTTGGCTTGTTTCAACTTCTGGGCCGATAAGCATCATGTATTCGTTTCGTTGATTTGCCTTTCGTCCCCAGCCAATATCACGTTCAGGCATGAGATAGTCGCTTGCGCCAATGGTACATAGTTTCCAAAATGGCATATCTTCTGTTGGCTCGAAAACATAAATTATTATTGGCTTCATATTATTAGATAGAACATTCTTTTTTAATTTTAAACTAAATGATGATTTTTGACCTAAAATATTTTCGTAATGTTCATATAATTTTTGATGTCGTTTTGTTTTCATTATTTATCTCCACAGCAATTTTTTCATTTTTATTTTAGCACAAATGCTTTTAGGATTGTATCTATTTTTTGCAAAAAAAAACCAATTAGATTTTTTATTCTAATGAGTTAATAAAAACATACCAAACTAAAATTAAATAAAAATTTAACAAATAAGATAAACACCTAGACCTGTAAGTGATGCAATAATTACAAGAAATAACAAACCTGGGAACAACATACCTTTAACATGAAACCATTTTTGGTGGTATTCTTTGTCCATATGCTCTGTTCCTGGCAAACGAAAACAACGCAAGTTTGCGAACAAAACTCAATCAATAAAAAATGTGTCCCAAGCACCAACAATACCAAACAAAATAGTTGCAAAAATCACGCCATTCCAAAAGGTTCTTGCTCCTGTCAAAATTGCGCCAGCAATAAGAATTGCAGTGAAAAGTATAATACCAACAACTTTGAAAATTATTGTTCTTAAGCTTAAAGGTTTTGTATTTACCCTTTTGTGTGTTTTAAAATATTCTTCTTGAATTTCTTTTGGATAGTTATGTACACCAATCTCAGAGTGTTTTATTGTTGGCAAAATCACAAGTGCAGTAAAAAGCCCAGTAAAAACAATTACTTCTATTAAAATAATCCACCAAACCATATTATTTCTCCTTTATGTGCTTACTATTTAAACTAAACATCAATAAACAATTTTTTAAAATTTTAACATTTTTATTAAATTTTTTTATTATTTATTTCAGCAAATAATATCATATCGTGATAGCCATCAGAAAGTTTTACATAACTTTTTAAAACTCCTTCTTGAGTTAATCCACATTTTTCCATAACACGTTTTGAAGCATAATTTTTTACTACACAACCACCTTCAAATCGATTTACTTTTATTTCATTAAAAGCAAATTTTTTAACACATATTAAAGCTTCTGTCATATATCCTTTTCTTGTAAAACGATTGTCTATTACATAATTAAACATCACACTATCATTTTTTAAATTCACATTAAAGTTTACAGCACCTATAATTTGTTTAGTATTTTTAAGTGTGATTACCCAGTTATAATAGTTTTTATTTTGATATTTTTCTTCAATATTTTCTAGCGATGCTTTTTCTTCTTCTAAAGTTACTTGCTTTTTATTTGCGTAATAAAGAAATTCCTTTTGATTTACAATCCCATCAAAAAGTTCTTTTGCATCATTTTTCTCTAGCCTTCTTAAAATAAGTCTTTCAGTTTCTAATTTAACCGTTCCTATTTCATTCATTATTAATTCCCCCTTTTGGTATTTTTACAAGATGCAATCACAACAATTTACGAATAAAATCTATTTCCTGTTTTTATTCGTTGTTAAAAATTACATCAATTTTTGTATTTCATAAAGTAATATTAGCCAACATTTTTGTTTTATTACATACTTCTCAAGTTTTACAACAAAACCATTTTTATAGATTTATAATATTTACAGTAAGCTTTTTGTATTTTCTATAACACATTTTTTATAATTTAACTATAACATAAATCTGTTTTTTAACAAAGAGAATTATTATATTAGTATTCCATGAAATTAACTTTAGATAAATGATATTACTCGTTTTACTTGTAAGTTTCAATATCATTGTAAACAAAAAGAAAAGCATAAAATAGTAGCTTTTCTTTTTGTTTGTTTGGTGGAGACGGCGAGAGTTGAACTCGCGTCCGAAAAGAATAAAGTGGATTTTTCTACATGTTTATTTTGTGATTTGGTTTAACTTAAAAAACTTGCACAAACACAATTTCTTTAAGCGAGTCAAAAATAAGATTGAAAGTTTGACACCTTTCAAAATTTTGTGTCTATCCTATCTAATAAACTCGACACACATTTATTAGATTGCTAATTGCACTTAGGCAGCCATAGCAACGGCATTATTATTGTTTGCGTTTAAGCATTTCTTTGTTCTTTTAGGTATTGCAAAGAAAAATACCACATGCTTTGCGTCCAGTTTATCACTCCCCGTCAAATCCGGAACGTCCCCAAATGTAAACGCATATACAATATATAATTTTATTATTATTTTATCAACATACTAAATATACCTGATTTCTCTTTCCATTGCTCGTTTTATGTCGTTATTTTTTAATGTATCTTTTTTATCATAAAGTTTTTTACCTTTTCCAAGACCTATTTCAATTTTAACAAGGCCATTCTTTAAAATCACTTTAAGTGGTACAAGAGCATTACCTTTTATTATGGTTTGCTTTTGTAGTTTGTCAATCTCTTGTCTATTTAACAACAATTTTCTATTTCTATTTTGATCGGGAATATAACTTGTTGTTTTTTCATAAGGTTTGATAAAAGCATTTTTTAGCAAAACTTCATTGTTTTTTATTGTAATAAACGAATCATTTATATTTATTCCACCATTTCTAACCGACTTAACTTCACTGCCCAAAAGTACAATTCCCGCAGTATATGTTTGTGAAATAAAATAATTATGATACGCTTTTTTGTTGTTGCAAATTATTTTTTCGCCATCAGCCATATTACTCTCCTTTTAAACAAGTTCAAAATCAACTTTTCTATCAAACACATTTGCATTAACAACTTTTATTTTTACCTTGTCACCCAAACTATAAACATGAGCATTACCTTTTAATTTTAAAGATTTTTCCATATATAAGTAGCTATCTTGTGGCAAGTTTTCAATTTTAACAAGACCTTCAACAGTGTTTTCAAGTTCCACATATATACCATAATTTTGCACACCTGAGATTATGCCTTCAAATTCTTCTCCTATATGGTCTTTTATATAAACTGCTTTGAACAAATCATCAACATCTCTTTCTGCTTCATCGGCATTCTTTTCCATTTCGCTTGACCTAAAAGATGAGTCTAACACAAAATCGGAAAGTTCAAGTTTTCTATTTTTGCTAACTTTTTTGTGCAAATATTCTTTTATTATCCTATGAATAGTAAGGTCGGGATATCTTCTTATTGGCGAAGTGAAATGACAATAATCTTCAAGAGCAAGTCCAAAATGCCCAAGTGGTTCATCAAGATATCTTGCTTTTTGTAAAGAACGCAAAACAACTTTGTTCAATGTTTCACTATAATCTTTATCTTTTGTTTTTTCTAGTATGCTTTGCAAAAATTGTGGAGTGACATCTGTAACTTCATCAGTTTCTATTCCCAAATTTTTCAAGAATGCACAAACACTTTTTATCTTATCCAAAACAGGCTTTTCATGTACACGATAAACGAATGGAACATCTTTTAACTTGTAATGCTTTGCAACAGTTTCGTTGGCAACCACCATAAAATTTTCAATAAGCCTGTGTGCATCATTCCTTTCTCTTTTCTTGACAAAACTAACATTATAGTTTTCATCAACAGCGATTTCGGGTTCTGCAATATCCAAATCAAGCATTCCGGCATCTTTTCTTCTTTGTTCCAATATTTTGGATAGTTTGTTCATTTCAAGCAAAATGTCTTTAATATCTTTGAGTTTATTGCTTTCATTTTCATCACCGCAAAGAACTTGATAAACTTGGTCATAAGTTAATCTATAGCAAGAACAAATAACACTTTCATATATATCGTGAGAA
>CAMEUD010000109.1 GCA_945937975.1 uncultured Clostridia bacterium | reverse complement strand
TCCATTATTAAAAACCCTTGAAACCCTAGTAAAATAGGCACTTTCAAGGGTTTTTATTTTACAAAAAAATTTTGCTTAATTTTAGGCTAAAAATACAATAGGTGTAGTAAACTGCTCCAAAAAGTGTAGTAAAATTGCATAAAAAAAGACCGAGAGTTCATTTTTCAAACTCTCGGTCTAATTCGCTCTAAAACTTCCTAAAACTAGTGTAATAGGTGTAAACTAGTGTAGTAAATTTTACATTTCAAAATCTTTTTCTCGTTTGCGTTTTCTTTCTTTTCGTTCTTTTAACATTTCTTCTAACATTAAATCAAAATCTTCATCAGACAAATTTCCTAGATTAGATTCCTTTTTTTCTTGTTCTTCTTTATTTTGATTATTTTGTTTTCTTAAAATTTCATTTTCATTTAGTTTATCGTTTAAACGATTTGCGCTTTCTTTTACATAATCACTATTGACATTGTTATAGACAGTGATTGTAGTTTTCACGTCTTTATGACCTAAAAGTTGTTGAATAACTTTTGGATTTTCATTAAGTTCAAACAACATATTTGAAAAAGTGTGTCTAAGTCCGTGAAAATGTATGTTTAAATCTTCCAAATGGTTTCGCCTAATAAATCTATTAAATATCACTCTACAACCTGAATATGTGCGAATTGTGCCATCATCATTTGCAAACACATAAACATTAGGATTTGTTAAATCTATTCCCACATCAATGGAATGTTTGTGTTGTTTTTCTTTCCATGCAATAAGTTCGTTATAAACTATGTCAGTCATTGGAACTTCTCTCACAGAACAAGCAGTTTTGGTATCACTTACTATAGTTGTGCGTTTTACAATATTTCCCTTATTATCAAATTTTGTATCTTGCGTTTCGGCTTGTGCGACTTTAATAATTCTTTTTGCAAAATCAATATGCTTCCATTCAAGAGCAATAGTTTCACCACTACGAAGTCCAGCGAACATCATCAAATAACACATAGGTTTAATAAAGTTCGCCGGGTCTTTTTCTAGTGCATTTAAAAATCTATCTCTTTCTTCTGGTGGAATTGCCTTATATGGATTTCGCTTTTCATAATTGCTTTTATCTCTTGTTCTAATCTTTATTTTGTGTGTTGGATTAACTAAAATCCATTTGCTATCAATCGCATATTCGCAAAACTGATTAAAGATAAATTTTATCTTTTTTGCAACTGCAACAGAATACCCGTTCTCCAACATTCGATTTACAACTTTTTGAATTATCATTGTATCTAGTTCATAAATTTTCATATTTCCAACAATGGGTTCAATGTGTAATTTATAGTTTCTAAAAATGCCTTCAAAAGTTCTTGATGTAACTGACGACTTTTTGAAAACAAGCAACCATTCACTCATAAGTTCACCAAGCCTTTTATTCTCAATTTCCTGATATGCTGTGTTTTTAATTCTTCCACTTATTTCGGTCAGTTTGGAAGACACATCAGCTTTGCTTTTTCCATAAACATATTTCTTTTTCTGTCCGCCATTTTCTTCAAAGCCAATAGTAATATATCCACACCATAATCCATCTTTTCTTTGAAAAATACTTCCTTCGCCATTTGCTCTACGAGTGCGTTTTTGAACTTTCTTTCTAGTCATTTCGCACCTCGCTTTGGTTGCTATTCAATGTCAACCAAGTAACAAAATTAAGCACACTTACAACTTGTCGTTTACCAACTTTGGTTGTAGGAAAAGATTTGCTTCTAAGTAAATTTCTAACATTATCTCTGCCAAGTCCAGTTATTTTTATTAGGTCTTCACAATCAAGAAAATCTTTATTGTATTTAGTTGAAATTCGGTCAACTTCCGATTGTATTAAGTTGTTTAAATTTAGATTTGTATTGTTTAAATTCATAATTTAATTTTCCTTTTATAGTTAATTTTTTTCACTCCTTTCTAAACTAAATTTAATATTTCTATATATAAAAAACGAAAGTGGGTATCCCACTTGTCGTAAATTGGGGGCGAGGCAATTTTGAATCTTTTGATTTTTAAAATATCCCAATAAAAACACGATTTTTCGGGCATTTTATGGGTATTTTTAATCAAAATAGCCCACGCCTTATCCTGCTCGTTAAATTATCTTAATATCTTTACCAAATTCGGCATCAACTTGTTTTGAAATTAGGCTTCTATCATCGGCAAAACCTTCTGGCTCGTCATCTTTAAAACCAGCATCAAAAAGTCCTTTAACATCATCTCTATCTGACAGATAGAACATTCCATTATAAATTCTATAAAGCAATAATCTAAGTTCATAAGCAAGTTTTACCATATCTGTATATTCATTGGTTTGCGTTTTCTTAATATTGCTTAAGGTGTTTGACAAACTTGCAATATTATCAGAAATGCCTTGTGCCTTTGTGAAATATGTTCTAGCGTCTTTTTCAAAATTGATTTCACTATCAAGCCCTGCGAACATCAAACTCACTAAAAACTCGTTCATGTTTTTGTATTCTCGCTTATGCTTTTGATAAAAATCATTTAATTCTTCCAATCTATTTATTTGATAAATTCGTATCTTCTTTTCAAATACTTTGTTTGATTTAATTTCTTTCATAATTTCTCCTAGTTTTTTAAATTAAAGGGCAACAAAAAAACAGCCCAAGTTAAAAGCTGTCTTTCTATTTAAAAAATTTATTTATGTTTCTAATTACACTTTCTATATTTTCTTTGTTGATTAAGTTATCTGGAATAGTGAATGTTTTATTAGTGCTATTATCAGGATTTAGCTGTTCAAGGGCTTGTTTCACAACTCTATTCGCTTTTGAAAATTTATCTTTATATTCAATATCTTTATTTAGAATTGTGGATTTCTTAAAGACTTGAGTTACTAATTTTGTAAGTACTAAAACATCATTCATTATGTATCCGCCAATTTCTTCTGGTGCCAAAGTTTGTGCAATTCTCTTTACATCTTGCATTTCTCTTTTGAAATACTCTTTATAATAATCCGTTTGTGTAAATTCTTTATCGCAATTAAAGTGATAAACCAAATCATCTCGAATGGTGCTTAATAATTGAGATAATGCACTTTCAGTTATTCCTTTTTCGGTAGCAAGTTGCTTTTGAGATTTTTTCAAAACAAACAAGTCCCAAATCAAATCATATTTATCCTTATCTAGATTGCTAACCACTTTCCAAACAATGTTGTAAAACTTTAATTTTTGTTTGCAAGTCTTACAGTTCATAACTTCATCTTCTTCAGGTGCAGGGATAGTTTCTTCAAGTGTAACATCTTCACTTTCGCCAGAGTAAACCACAGTATCAAGTGAAATTGTGCGATAGTTATATTCATTCTGACTTCTTTGCCATTTTTTAGAACTAGACTGCAAAAACAAAGCAACTTCATCGGTTACTTCAAGCTCAATCTTTTGTCTATGGATTCTGTCAAAATACTCAATAACTCTCAACCAAAATTCGCTCCTTTATTCTTTTATATATTCTAGAACAAATGTTTGATTTGTGCAAGGTTTCTGTGTCCTATTTTTAGCCCAAGGTAGCCGAAAGGGAAAATTAGGGATTTCAAATTTTCATTTTTATCATTTTAACATAAAATTTTGTTAATTTGTTGCATTCGACAAAACTAGACAGCAAGCATTTTGCCCATTTTGTTCATCATATCTGTTTTATAAGACATCATTGAATGGGTATATCTTGTAAGAGTTACAACTGGATTTTTATGTCCAAGAATTTCTGATAGAGTTTTTACGTCCATTCCCATTTCAATAGCACGAGTGGCAAAGGTGTGACGAAGTGAGTGAAAGTTTTTATAACCGACACCAATTTTGCTCAAAATTCTTTCATAAGTTCTTTGATAAGCCCTTGTTCCAACAATTCCACCAGTGCGGGTAGATATAACATATTTTGAATTAGATGTTTTCTTAAT
>CAMEUD010000108.1 GCA_945937975.1 uncultured Clostridia bacterium | reverse complement strand
TTTTATCAATGTTTCCTTTACTATTTGAACCTTGCACAAAAAGGCATCTTAATTCTCCCGCTTTACCTTTTTGCCCCTTTGTTATGCCAAGCATTGAACAAGAATATATTTTGCCATCATTTACAGGGATTATTGACCCTGTTTCATAGTCTGTTATCGCATGACCTAATGCACCAAAATCATTTTCATTTGTAACAAAAGTTAATGTTCCAATGCCTTGTGCATCATTTCTAATCCATATTCCTAGTTTATATTCATTTGTTTCAGTATCAAAAACTGGCGTTATTTCTCCTTTTTGTTCTTTACCATCTCTTAAAAATGTTACATTTACCATTTCACCTTTTGATGCTTTTAATTGCTCTCTTATATTGCTAACATTATAAATACTCTCATTATTTACTTTTGTTAATATATCTCCTGTTTTTAATGTACTTTGTTCATTTGTAGAAATACCACTATTTACAGAATTTGTTCCTACTACAATAACACCCTTTGTCGTTACGCTAAAACCAAGTGGAATTCCACCTAAAAATACAGTTTTATCATCGCACAAAACTATTTTTGTTTTCTTTATAGGAATAAACCCAAAAAGTTTTACAACCATATATGAATGTTTTTCTTTTACTCCACCTGTTGTCCATGTATCTTCTGTTATATTTGTTTCTATAAAATTTCCCAAAATATGTTCAGTATTTATTTTATCAATGTTTGAAATTGTTATAGGTGCATTATTGTTTAATAAAGAAATTGTATCAAAATTAATATTCTTAACTGTTATTAAAAAGCATACAGCCAATATAATTCCCAAACTCTTTAAAACAATTTTCTTAAACATAAACTCTCCCATATTTTAGGCATAAAAAAACTACCCATTTATAGGTAGTTTGTTTTGATTTGTTTTATTTATTCAAATTCTCCTTAAACTTTTGTGCTGATGTAATAAGTTCTTTTGCATGTTCAAGACCTGCCGTTGATTCTTTTGAGCCAAATAATGTAACAAGATATGATGCTAATTGTTCAGTAGTTAAATAACTTGCAACACTTTTGGTGTGTTCACCTTCTACTTGCTTTGAAATATAGATGTAATTATCTGCAAGTGCTGTTACCTGTGGCAAGTGTGTTATACAAATTATTTGGTATGTTTTTGACAAGATTGCAAGCTTTTGACCAACTAAATATCCAACTTCACCACTTACACCAGAATCTATTTCATCAAAAATAAGTAAATTTGTATCTTCACAACTTGCAAACACATTCTTAATAGCAAGCATAAATCTACTTAATTCTCCACCAGAGATTGTTTTTACTAGACTTCGTTGTTGTTCCCCTGCATTTGCAGAAAACATAAATTCTATGGTATCAAATCCACTTGTTGTAAACTGTGCATTTTCTATATCTGGTAATTGATTAAACATAATAGTAAATTTTGTATTTTTCATTCCAAGAGTTGCTAGTTCTTTTTCAACTTTTGCTTCAATTTCTTTTGCTACTTTTATTCTAGTGTTATGTATTTTCACGCAGACATTATATAATTCTTTTATAATATCTATTTTTTGTGATTGAAGTTTTACTAAAAGTTCTTCGCTATTCTGTATATTCTCATATTTAGTTTTGCACTCATCTAAATAATTTAATACATCTTCAATCGTATTGCCATATTTCTTTTTGAGTGATTTGATGCTTTCTAATCTTAATGTCAAATTATCTAGCTCATTTTCTGAAAAAGACATATTAGACATATATTCATTAATTGAAGAAGATATATCTTCAAATTCAATAAACACACTTTTTAGTCTTTCGGCATATTCTAATAACTTATTGTCATAATTACCTGCAAGTTCCAAATTTGATAAAGCTTGATACAAATTATCATTAGAAAGTCCTGAATATGTTATCTCTAAGGCATTTGATATTTTTTCATGATTAGACATTACTTGAATATCATTTTCTAGTTGTTCATCTTCACCTTTTTTAAGATTCGCATTTTCGATTTCTTTTATTTGATAATCTAATAGGTCTAAAGTTCTTTCTCTATCTGTATCATCTCCGCCTAAAGATAAGATTTCTTTTTCAATTTCTTTCTTTTTACTTAGCAGTTCACTCAACTTTTCTTTATCTTTTAATAGACTATCTTTTGCATAACTATCTAAGAGTGACAAGTGATTATTTGAATTTAAAAGCATTGTTCCATCGTGTTGTCCACAAATATCAACAAGCAAACTACCTATTTGTTTTAACATTGAAACTGTTACAGTTTCACCATTAATTTTACAACTAGATTTTCCTTCAATATTAAAACTTCTTGAAATTATTAGGACATCATCACAAGCAATATCAAAACTATTTAAACAGTCATTTACTTTTTGACTTAAATTAGAAAAAACTGCTTTAACATACATTTCATTTTCGCCTGTTCTAATATTATCCTTATTAGGTTTATCTCCCAAAACAAACTTTAACGCATTGATAACAATACTTTTTCCTGCACCTGTTTGACCAATCAAAACATTAAAGCCTAAGTTAAAACTTAGACTTGTGTTTTCAATTATTGCGAAATTTTTAATATTAAGTGTTTCTAACATTTTTATCCTATCTTATCATACTTTGCAAAGTTTTTGATGCTTTATTAGAGCATTGAGAATCTGGAAAAATAATCATAACTGTATCATCACCACAAACTGTTCCCATGTTGTCTTCTACATTTAATTTGTCTATCATACTACAAATACCAGATGCTAATCCTTTAACCGTTTTTATCACACAAAGGTTTTGAGCTACTTTAATTGATATCACACTTTCCCTAAATAGAGAGATGTTTTTATTAGATACAGTTTGTTCTCCATTATCCATTAAGGCATATTTATATTTGCCTTCTGCACCTAAAATTTTTATAAGTCCAAGTTCTTTGATATCTCTTGAAATTGTTGCTTGAGTTATATCAAAATCTGCTGCTTTTAAATATGCAACAAGTTCATCTTGTGAGCCAATATCCTTTGTTGATATAAGTTCTAGTATCTTTGATTGTCTTGACGACCTAGCCATAACTACATACTCCTTAATGTTCTCAATCCCTTTATTTATAAGGGATTGAGCGTGTTTTGAATAATTATACATTTATATTTATTCAACCCATTTGGAATTATTATACAATGAAATTTATAATTATGCAAGTGATTTTTGTATAAATATTCATACAAAAATTTATGCTTATAAACAATTTATCATATTTATAAATTATAAATGTTTAAAAATACATGGCTATACATCTAAAAAAATACGCTTAACCAATTTAAGATTTAAGCGTATTTTTTTATTTGTTCTCATCTTCCCTGTTACAATCATTATCTTCATTAGATTTAAAACCTTTATCGTATTCAGTTTTTTCTTTTCTGCTTTGCTTTTTATTTTTATCTTTGTTTTGTGGAGTGAACCAACTTAATACTTTTCCTACTTTTATAACAATCGAAGTTGAATTATCTATGGCATATTTTTTGCATATTGATTTTCCAAAGATTGTCATACTTGCAACAACAGCACTAACCAGCGATGCAATAATTATACTCAAGGGAGATTCTGCTTCTAATGCAAACTTAACAACAATACTTGCTCCAGCAGCACCAGATAAAATTCCACAGACATCACCAATAACATCACAACAAATTGACGAAACTCTATCTGCTTTTGATAATAACTTTAATGCCTCTTTTGCTCCCCTAACCTTTTTTGATGCCATTGCTCTAAATGGTTCAGTACTTGCTGATGTGGTTGCAACACCAATCATATCAGTTATAATTGATAATGATACAAAAACAATAATTACCAAAACTGCAACTGCAATTCCTGTTACCCCCAATACAAGTTCACTCACAATACCAAAACACATTGATAAAGCAAACGATAGTATTAAGATTTTTATTGACCACACCATTTGAGATTTACTTTGTTTCTCTACCCGTTTGGGTTTTTGTTTGTCATCTTTATTCAATTTAAAATTCCTCTCTTTATATATAAATATTCCAAAGTTTAAAAACTATGAAATAGTAAATTAAA
>CAMEUD010000107.1 GCA_945937975.1 uncultured Clostridia bacterium | reverse complement strand
TGTTATGTCACGATATTTAACCTTACAACAAAAAGGTAGAAACTATTGGGCCTGCTGTCCTTTTCATCATGAAAATCAACCATCACTATGCATATATGCGTTGGACCAGTATTATCACTGCTATGGCTGTAAAGAGCATGGTAATGTTATTACATTTGTTATGAAAATGGAAAGTTGTGATTTTGTAACGGCTGTAGAAATCCTTGCAAAAAACGCTAATATGGAAATTCCTACTTTGTCTATGGATGAAGATGTTCAAAAACGCAAAAAAGAAAAAGAAACGGTTTTAAAAGTTTTAGATTTTGCATACAAGCATTATGAACAAAATTTATATCTAAAAACAAGCACTATTGCTCAGTCATACATAAAGAAAAGACAATTAACAAAAAGAGATTTGGACAAGTTCCATATAGGTTATTCCAAAGATTGGACAGATATGATTGAATATCTAAAAGGTCAAGGTTTTTCATATGAAGATATGAAACTTGCAGGAATTTGTGAAAGCAAAAACGGAAGATATTATGATGTTTTTGGTGAAAGATTAATGTTCCCGATATTTAATATTCATGATGAATGTATTGGGTTTAGTGCAAGAAGTTTAAGTAAAGACAGCTTTGCAAAATATAGAAATTCAATAAACACAATAGTATTTGATAAAAGCAAAAATATGTTTGGTGTAAATTATCTAAAAACACTAAAACAAACTCAAAAACTTGAATACATAATAATAGTGGAAGGACAAGTTGATTTGATAACTATGCATAACTTTGGTTTTACAAATAGTGTGGCTTGTTTGGGAACAGCACTAACACCAATGCACGCAAGAATGTTGTCCAATTTGTGTAATAATGTCATTTTGTCATTTGATGGCGACAGTGCAGGGCAAAAGGCTACAATAAGAACTATTGATACTTTGGTTGAAGGTGGAATGAATGTCAAAGCAATAAAAATTCCAGAGAACAAAGACCCAGATGAATTCTTGCATACTTATGGCAAAGAAAAATATCAAGAGTTATTAGATAATGCAGTAGACTATATCGAGTTTAAAATTAGAAATAAATTGGAACAATATGATTTGACAAAGGTTGATGAAAAAGCAAAATTTGTTAATGATGCAATAGATATTGTCAACACACTAAAAAGAAATAGCGAAAAAGAAGTATACTTAAAAATTATTAAAGAACTTACAGGCGTTTCTGTTGAAGTGCTAAAAAGAGATTTAACAGATGCTCCACCAGATAACACAAAAAAAGGTTTGGTTGAGAAAAAAGAAGAACAAATAGCATATATGGAAGATGCAGAAATCAAATCAATAAAATTCATTTTGGCAAGTTTGCTTGAACGGAAAGAATATGCAAATTTTGATTTTGATTTAAAAAAGTATTTAATCAATCCAATTTACACACAATTATATGATTTAATGAAAGATTATAACAGTAAAGGTCAATTTTTGATTAAGTCAACCATTGAAGATAGATTTGATGTTGATAGTGAACCAAATTTGCAAGATATTATGAACTATAACTTCACTGACATAACAAATCCAAAAGAGTATTATGATGAGTGTGTGTGGAAAATAAGAGAAACATATCTCAAACAATTACTAAAAAAACAAAGCGAAATGTTTAGCAGTGAAAGTGATACAAAAAAACGACTTGAAATTGCTCAAGAAATAAGTCAAACACAGAAAAAACTAAGGAATAGAATTTTGGAGGATTAAGTTGAAAGAAAAATTAGAACAAGAACTCAAAAAGTTAATTGAAATTGGAACAAAAAAGGGTTCTGTAAACGAAGAAGATGTTATGTTTAGAATGCTTAAATTTGAAGCATCAAAAGAAGAAATTGATGAAGTAATTAAGCATTTGCAAGATGCAAATATAAAGGTCATAAAAGCAGATAATCCTGACATTGAAAAGGAAGATTTTAACGACCTTGTTGCAACAATCACTGATGACCCCGTAAAAATGTATTTAAAGGACATAGGCAAAGTTCCACTTCTTACCAGTGATGAAGAAATTGAACTTGCAAAAAGAGTCCTAGATGGTGATGAATATGCAAAATCAAAACTAACAGAAGCAAACTTAAGACTTGTTGTTAGTATAGCAAAAAGATATGCTGGCAGAACAAGTATGCAATTTTTGGACTTGATTCAAGAAGGAAACCTTGGGCTACTCAAAGCAGTTGAAAAGTTTGACTATTCAAAAGGTTTTAGATTTTCAACATATGCAACTTGGTGGATTAGACAATCAATAACAAGAGCAATGGCTGACCAAGCAAGAACAATAAGAATACCTGTTCATATGGTAGAAACAATTCATAAATTGACAAGGGTAAAAAGACAACTTTTACAAGACCTTGGCAGAGACCCAACATTGGAAGAAATATCAAAAGCAATGGATATGCCAGAAGATAAAGTTGCAGAAATCCAAAAAATTGCCCAAGAACCAATTTCTCTTGAAAATCCAGTAGGTGAAGAAGAAGATAGCAAAATGGCAGACTTTATTGAAGATGAAACAATAAAATCTCCTGTTGAAGTTGCAACTCAAAATCTTCTTCGTGAACAATTACTTGCAGTAATCGAAACATTAACACCAAGAGAACAAAAAGTAATTCGTCTTCGTTATGGTCTTGATGATTCTCATCCAAGAACTTTGGAAGAAGTTGGTAGAGAATTTAATGTAACCAGAGAAAGAATTAGACAAATTGAAGCAAAAGCACTTCGCAAATTAAGAAATCCAAATAGAAGTAAAAAATTAGTAGATTTTATGGAATAAGGAGTAAGTGATGGATATATCAAAAATATTAGAATATCAAAAGCAAGATTCAGTAATTATCAAACTTGAAAGGAAATTATATTCAAGCGAGGATAAAAAGATTTATCAAGATATGATAAATGTTGTAAAAAATGCTCAAAATCGTTCAACTGCATTAGATAATGAAGCAAAAGCATTATTTGATGAATATCAAGCATTAGAAAAAGCATATAACGAAAATCAAAAGTCTTGTGGAACTGTTTTAAATACAAAATTAGAAAAAGTTGGAGATGAAGATTTGAACAATGTTTCAAAAAGTGTTTCAAATCTTATGGATAATATAAATATCCTAGAAAAAAAACTTGTTTATATGGCAGAAAGAGTTAATTCAATTTTAAGTGAATTTGATGCAACAAAGAGAAAATATGCTCAAGCAAAACAAAAATATACAGAACATAAAGAAAAATACGACAAACTTGTTGAAACACTAACTCCACAAATTGAAGAAAAGAAAAAAGACCTTAAAAAACTTGAAAAAGATATTGATGCCACAATTTTGGCAAAGTATAAACAAAAAAGAAGTGATAGAGTATATCCAGTTTTTGTACCATTAAATGATAAGTCATGTGGTGGTTGTATGATGGAACTTCCATCTGCAAGTTTAATGGTGATAAAAGACAAAGGCTTTTTAGAGTGTGAACATTGCCACAGAATTATATATACAAAATAATAATAAAATATATGGCTTGTTGCCATATTTTTTATTGGGTGTTGCAAACAAACATTTATTATGGTAAAATAAAATCATCAAAAGGGTAATTTATGATTGTTTTAGAAATTAAAAATTATGATGGATTAAAATATAGTTGTTATGACAAAAAAAATAATAAAAATTATGATTTAATTTTAGAGTTTTACTCTATGAACAATCCAGTAGTTGGCGACAAAATTTCATTAAGCGAAAATTTGCTTGATGTGAATTATGAAGGATATTGCCAGCCATATGCTTTTAGACATGTAAAAAATAGTGAATACAACGAAAATGAAAAAGTTGATTTTGCTATGTTAGAAAACAAAGATGGAAGAATACTCCTTAGGAGAATTTATGGATAATTCAGACTTAAAATATATAAAAAAGCATTATGGTGAACATTTTGCCAAACTTTGCAGAGAGTGCTTCCCAACAATTTTGGAATATCCGGGTATGCTTACTGATATAATATCAAATAAATTTGATGAAGTAAGTTCTTTATATAATGATATTTTGCCAAATAAGGATGCATTTAGAACTTATATATTAAATGT
>CAMEUD010000106.1 GCA_945937975.1 uncultured Clostridia bacterium | reverse complement strand
AGTGTTGCTAAAATTAATTTTGATACTAATTTCATGAAGATGCCTATTATTGAAAATGTAGATGCCGAGAACATAAGCATTATTACTAACTATGGACAAATTATTGCGATTATCTTTAAGACTTTTTACAAATACAAAGATAACGACTATGTTTTATTTGAAACTAGAAGGAAAGACCAAGAAAATTCTTACATTGAATATGAACTTTTTAAAAAGGTTAATACCAATGAAATAAAGAAGTGTGATTTAAGTGAAGTTCCTGATACTAGCAAATTTACTAATTTAGTTTTTAAGGGGGTTCATGAAATATTAGGTGTTCCATTTATTTATTTTAAAAACCCAATTTATAAAAACTATGGCAAAGGTGTCCTTGAAGGTAAGTTTACTGAATTAGATAACCTTGACCAAGCTGAAAGTGTGGCTAGTTGGTGTGTTAGGGTTTCTACCCCTATTGAATATTACAGTGAAGATGTTCTAGAAAGAAGAAATAAAAACGGCATACCAAGTGTCCCAAGTGCTTTTAATAGACAATATGTTAAGAAAGAAACTTTGCCTAATGGCGATGGGGAAGTAAATGACCCTAGTATTATTACTACTCAACCAAAATTAGATATTGCACAATATCAAAATGAAATTGCTAATATTAAACTTTCTATTTTAGATGGGCTTATTAGCCCTGCAACTATGGGAATGGATATGGCAAGAAATAATAACGCATTAGCACAAAGGGAAAAAGAAAAGATTACTATTTCTACAAGAAATACCATTAATAAAGCTGAAACCGAAGCATTAAAGAAATTAATTAAAATTGCTATTGCAACTTATAAATTCTTAAATGGTAATGGTGTGTTTTATATCGATGATGAGATGGAAATTAACATAAAATATAATGAATTTGCTAATCCATCATTTGAGAACGAATTACAAATTTTAGGAAATGCTTGGAATTTAGGACAAATATCCACAGAAAAGTATGTTGAACTTTTATGGGGCGATAAAATTAGTGATGAAGATAAAGCAAAAGAAATTGCTTATTTAGAAAAAAATAGAATGAGAGATAATTTGGACATGGGGGAATTTGAGTTAGAAGATGTCAGTAAGAAAGAAGATACAACAAATTTACAAGCAAAAGAAAGAGTTAAGAAGTAATTTAAAAGCATGGCGAGATAGTGCCGAGATATTTATTTATGGTGCATTTACAAGGGGATATAGTGCTAATTTTATTAGAAAAAATCTTATAAAAGACACCAATAAACGAAGATATGTTCCAAACGAACTTTTAAAAGAACAATTAAAAACAATAAATTTCATTGATAAGAAAATAAATAAAAATGACCCTAGTTCAATCTATTATTTCGTGTTTAAACCAACCACAAGTAAAGACAATAGAAGTAATGGAGATGTGATTGCTAAACTTTTAAATCGTTCTAAAAATGAAAAAAGAAGTAATAGAGTTATAAACAAGCATGTTTTAGATTTTGAAAGTGAAGAAAAAAATAAACTTTTAGAAGAAGAAAAAAAGGAAAATCCTAAAAGGCTTTTTATTTTAGTTAGTGAGCATAAAGATAGTGCTTTAGACCATAAAGATTATCAAGGAAGATTATACTTTGCTAAAGATTATGAAAAAATTATTGCTAATGAAGATGAAAAGACAAGAAAAGAAATTTTCAAAAGAATAAAAGAAGAACACATGCTTGAGTTCGAGTGGGTCATAGGTAAGCCAGTTTGGATGATTACTAGACCAAATTGTAGACACTTTTTTGAATATTTAGATACCGAAGATGTTTTAAAACACACAACTAAATATTTACTTAAAAAGCATAAAATGAAATTAGCCGTTGGTGATAGAAAAGAATTGCAAACTTTAAGACACGATACAAGAAAAAAGTGGTATACAAAAGAGAATGTGGCTAATATCATTGAAACTTATAAAAATAGACTAGATAAACATGTTAGAATGAATAAAGAACAGCCATGTGATTATCTAGATAAAGCAATTGAAAAAGATAAATTATTGATTGAAAAATGGAAAAATTATTATAAAGAAATAAAGTAAACTTGAATTAACATTTATTTTTGATAAAATGATTATACTTGATAGTGGGGTTAATACTATGAATGAAGAAAAAAAAGAAATGGTTGGAAATAATCAAGTCTTAACAACCGAGACAGATGGAAAGACTATAAAAGTGAATAATAGTAGCGATAATATAGGCGAAGTTGATGGCACATCTTTAAAAAAAGCATTAACAGAAAGTGAAGTAAATGACTTAATACAAGAAAGGCTTAAAAGAAAAGAAAGAAGCATTTTAGAAAAATTAGGTTGTGAAACTTTTGAAGAATGTGAAAAAAATATTGCTAAAGGAAAAAAATTTGATGAAGTAAATTCAAGAAAAAATGAATTAGAAACATTATTATTATTCCAAGAAAATAATATTTCTAAAGAAAAAACTGATGATGTAAGATATTATTTCAAAGGCAAAGGAATTGATTTCACCGAAGAAAATCTCAAGAAAGAACTAGAAACTCACCAAGAGTGGTTAGAAAGTCCAAATAAAAAAGAAGATAAAAAAGAAAATAATGGATCTAATGTGTTTAAAGTTGGTGGCGAAGGTTCAAATAATGACAATGATGATAGAAAAGAATTCTTAAGCAAGTATTTTGGACTTTAATTATTAAAAAAGGAAAAAAATAAAATATTATGAATATTATTGAAAAAACACAACGTTATTTGCCTTTTGCTTTAGATGAAGTATATTCAGCAGAAAGTAAAATTAAATTTTTAGACACATCTAATGGCTTACCAATTAGAGAAGGTTTAGCTGGAACAGGAACAGTTGCTATCCCATCCACAATGGTTGATGGCTTAGGTTTCTATAAAAATGTTAATAATAGCACACCTGCTAACGGCTATTCACATTATACCGATGGTGGTGCTGATGGCTATTCTCGTGGTAGTGCAACTAATTCTTATGAACTTTATACATTATCACAATTAAGAAGTAAACAAATTCCAATCGATTATATAGACAATGAAGAGAATTCAATGGCTTTACTTGGAAATGTTGCAACTCAATTTTATAGAACATCCGTTGTTCGTGAAACTGATGCTTATTCATTCTCAAAGATTGCTAGTGTTGGTTCTAAAACATTAGGAAACTATAAAGAAGAAGATATTGGTGCAAATTCTATTTTATCAAATTTAATTGATGGTTTTACATGGCTTAAAAATCATGAAGTTGAAGATGAAGACCAAATTATATTCGTTAGTGCTGATGTTTGGGGATTAATTGCTAAAACAAATGAATTAACAAGATATATTTCTCAAGCTGAATTAAAGAGTGGTGATGTTAGAACATCCGTTGATACATTCTTTGGTAGACCAATTATCACAGTCCCTGATAATAGATTTTTCACAAAATTAATTACTACTGTTAATGGTTATGTTCCAGCTACTGATAGTAAAGCAATTAACTATATTATTGCATCTAAACGAGGTGGACAATTAGTTAAGAAAATTCAAGATTTAAGAATTATTGATAAATCATTAAATACTAATTTCTATGGTTATTTAATTAATTTCTTAATGTATTATGATTTCATCATACCAAAGAATAAAATACCTGGTTTCTATATTTCAGTCGCAAGTACAAAGACTGGTGCTAAAGTTAGTGCATCCTTAAGTGTTAATGAAGTTGCAGGTTCTACTACTAACGGCTTTATCTTAAAAGAATGGTATACAAATCCAACAGGATTGAACGGCAATAGAGTTGTATTTAGCAAGACCGACTTTGTTTTAGGTGATAAATATTCAATTGATTCAACACATATCTTATGTCCACTCAATGAAGAAGTCATTACAACTGAAGCAAAAGGATACTTTGCATTACTTGACAGCTATGGCTATGCAATCGCAAAGACTGGCGAAATCACACTTGTTAAAAAATCCTAATTATTAAAAATAATTAGTAAATAATTTAAAAAGGCACTTGAAAAAGTGCTTTTTTTTGCTAAAATATATTTGTGGTTATCTAGAACCACACTTTGATGTATACGCGAAATGGATCAATTTGGTTTTGTTTGTTGACACCGTTTTGCC
>CAMEUD010000105.1 GCA_945937975.1 uncultured Clostridia bacterium | reverse complement strand
TATTTGAAACACCATACATTCGTTACTTGAAAGGCATCGATGTTAAAGATACACACAAAGGATATTTCTCAATAGATAAAAAGACCGGAAGAATGATTGATTCAAAGGAAAGCAAAGGCGAAGGCTCAGATGATATCTCAGCATACGACCTTATCTTGAAGAATAAAGAGAGATTGCTTTCAAAAGAAGAACCAACAAGATTCATATTCTCACATTCAGCGCTTCGTGAAGGCTGGGATAACCCAAACATCTTCCAAATTTGTGCATTGAAACCAGGTGGCGACAGTGCGATTGCAAAACGACAAGAAGTTGGTCGTGGACTTCGTATTGCTGTAAATATGTTAGGCGATAGAACAGACCTTCATTATTTCAAAAATGAGAGATCATCATTCCATAATGTAAACACTTTAACAGTTATTGCAACTGACAGTTATAAAGACTTTGTTGGTTCAATACAAAAAGTGCTTAAAGAGAACCTTGCAGATAGACCTACAAGAGCAACAATTGAGTATTTCCGTGGCAAGTTTGTTAGCGATGGTAAAGAGAGAATTCAAGTTAATAATGATATGGCAAGTGATATTCAAAGTTATTTGAGATTCAATGGTTATGCTGATAAAGATAACAAAATCACTCAAAAATACTTTGATGACAAGGCAAACAATACTCTTGCCGCAATGCCAGAAATTCTTGCACCTTACACTGAAAGCGTGCATAAACTTGTTGAAAGCATTTACAACGAAAAAGCACTTGATGTTATGTTTGAAGATGCTAACAAGTCAACAGTGGAAAGCAACCCACTTAACGATAACTTCCACAAGGCAGAGTTCCAAAAACTTTGGAAGCAAATCAATCACAAGTATACATACAAAGTGGATTTTGATAGTGAAGAACTCATCAAACACTCAATTGAAAGCATAAACAAAGGATTGTTTGTTGCTGAATTAAAGTATGTTGTAACAATAGGTCAGCAAAAGAAAACAATGGATGAGAACGCATTAAAGCGTGGTGATTCATTCAGCACAACCGATACAATAACTGAAACAATTCGTAGTGGTGCTGCAGATAATACAAAATACGACCTTATTGGTAAAATTGTAGACAATACAACTTTAACTAGAAGAACAGTTGTTCGCATTTTGCAAGGTATCACAAGAGAAAAATTTGAGATGTTTGCTATCAACCCAGAAGAATTTATAACCAAGGTTTCAAGACTAATAAATGAGCAAAAGGCTTCAATGATAGTTGACCACATAACATACAACAAGACTGAAGGCGAATACGACAGTGATATATTCACAGGCAACCAAGCAAAGATTGATTTTGACAAAGCATATAAGGCGCAAAAGGCAATTCAAGATTATGTCGTAACCGATGGAAGTGCAGAAGAGTCAATAGAGCGTAAGTTTGCAAAAGAACTTGATGTCGCAAATGAAGTTTGTGTATATGCTAAACTTCCAAGATCGTTCCAAATCCCAACACCAGTTGGAAACTATGCGCCAGACTGGGCAATAGCGTTCAACGAAGGCAGTGTAAAACACATTTACTTTGTTGCTGAAACAAAAGGTAGTATGGAATCACTAGAACTTCGTGGAATAGAAAAAGCAAAGACAGATTGTGCTAAAAAACTATTTGACCAACTTCAACTTGCAGGTAATGTAAGATACGAAGTAGTAGATAGTTACGAAAGTTTGCTAGACAAAATGCAATCAATTGATTAAGACAAAATAGACTAGGGCGATAAACCTAGTCTATTTTTTGTTTCTAGTTTTGTAAAAAAGTGAAATATTATTGCTAAAAGTTGTGTAAATATATTGCACTCATTGAAAAAATATTTTAGACATAATAAACGGAGTGTATCATTTTACTTTACATATTTTAAAAATTATTTTTATTAAGAATTATGGAGATAAAATAATAAATTATTTTAATATAATTCTAAGTAAAACGGAAAATATTTTTGAAAAGGCAAATAAATGATTCATATAACAATGGTGGTACTACAATTTATAAAACCGAACTAAATCTAAAAAATGAGCAAGAAAAAAGTTGATTGAAACGAAATAAATTCAAACTACTATTATCTATCTGGCGGCGCCAACAAAGTTCAGATTGAACTAAAAATGAATAAAAAACTATTACTAAAATTTTACTAATCATTAAACAAAAACGCTTGCGTTTTGCGAGTGTTTTTGTTAAGTAGTCAATCTTTATTGCGAATTTTTTATTGTTATGATATACTTGCAATGTAGTTTATAAATTCGACGGTTCGATAGTACAGTAATCGTTACGCCTATGTTCATTTTTGAAGGAGTGGTGTTATTATTATAAACTACCAATTTTTACTCGTATAAAAAGGATTTTATATAAAAGGAGTAAAAAATTATGAAATCAACACACAAAGTAGAAAGATTCGACTACTCAAAATACGAATCAAATCCATCTTGGGACTCTGATTCCCTAAAAGAATATGAATTTTGGGGTATGCATCCAAAGTCAGGCAGAATACATATTGATACAAAAAGATATGCAAAAGCTTGTGAAATGATTGGTATAAAGGATTTTATGCCAGAAGGTATGTTTGCTAACAGGTCAACACCTTATTTTATCCCAGCAAAACAGCATAAGTATGATTATGTAATTAACATTTTTAATGATTTGCTTAATGATTTCCAAAGAAATTGGGAAATGGAATATAAGCCAATTTTCAAAATGATTAAGACACCTAAAGAAGTTTATGAAAATACTAGATTAAGTGAAATAGCATACACCTCTAACGTTGATGATTTGGAAGAAATTGAATTAAATTCGCTGATGTCATCTATTAAACGTGAAAAGAAATATGTACATGTAATTCAATCACTATATTGTCAGTTTATAAATAAACTTGCAATAGAAACTGATAGAATTATGCTTATAGTCATGTGTAAACTTGGTTATAAAGGCAATGATTTTAGACTAGATTCTTTTCTAAAATTTAGTGATGGGCTTGAGAGAGATAAAAAAGGTAAAAAAATTGAGAATTTAGATGAATATGATTCTTATAATCTACTCAATAAAATCAACAATTTTTTAAAACATAATTCAATTTCATCTTATCGTAAGTTGAAAAGAAAATTTCCAGAGAATGTTGCTTCAAAAGAAAATAAAACTGCAAATGTAGAATATGAAAATGGTATGTTTGCAGGAGATTGGATAATTTTAAAAGATGACTACATTGATGACTTATTGAAGAAATTAAGAAAATTCTTTAAGTCATATTGTAAAGAAATAGTAAAAGAAAATGTTGATGATGCTGAATGGAATTATGATGACTATTTTATAAATGCTTTTAATCAAATGAAACACCCAGCTGAATATTTGGGAATTTGATAAAAATACTATCAGAATAACCCTTCGGGGGTTATTTTTGTTAATTGATTTTATGGGAATTATATGATAAAATATTTAATACATTCGGAGAAAAATAAAATGCCTAAATTGATTAAAAGTGATTCTTATTATCATTCTGGATATGGTGCTGGAGATGGAGATGTTGAAATGATTGAATATGAGTGTCCTTGTGGTAATGGAGTAATACGTGAAGAACACGATAATATCCCGGGATTTAGAGATCACGATGTCTATATAGACTGCGATACATGCTCTAAATTATTTGATTTAAACACGAAAAATGGTACTAGAATGTGGAAAATTGATACCCCATTTATAAAAGGATTTACAAAATCTAAAATTAGATTAGATGAAAGCATAAAAAATCGCAACTTAATAGATTGCATAATTACATTTTTTGAATTTTTAACATGGGGTTTTTCTATTTTGGACAAATGCAATAAAGAACCACAAGAAGTAACTTATGGTGAATCTTTTAATGATGTATATAATATTTTTAAGCACACAAATTATGAAATGACAAAGTGCTCTTTTTTGTTAAATATATCAAATAATTCAGTTATATTCTCAGACATATCACAAATTTCAGATGTTAGAGAGGTAAGAATAAATAGATTTAATGATATATTGAAAGGTAAGGAAATAAAGAATTTGTCAGATCAGTTTTTTAAAGAAGTAGTAAATATTTACTATCAATCAGACGAAGTAT
>CAMEUD010000104.1 GCA_945937975.1 uncultured Clostridia bacterium | reverse complement strand
ATTATGGTTTAAATATTCCAACTGACTTAACTGAACTTGATGAAAAACAAATTGAACAAGTTATTGAAGTTATGGGCAGTATGAGTGATATTATTGAAGATGTTACCAAAGAAGATTTTGATTTGCCATCATATATAAAAGGTGATAATTCAAATAAGATTATTGATGTTTTGGAAACTTTACAAGATAACGCAACAAGTGAAGATGGTGTTTTCAAACCTGCATATGATGCAATGGTTGAATATATCAAAAATGATGCAGAAATCGGTGAATCTATGACAACTATCATAGAAAAAAATACAAATGAAGGAAAAATTGATTGGGCAAGTGTTGTTGCCGAATTAAAGAGTATGGGCAAGTAAAGTGGAATTTGTACACAAACCAATTATGTTAAATGAAATACTATCAGGTTTAAATATTAAGCCTGATGGTATTTATCTTGATTGCACAATAGGTGGTGCAGGACATTCAAGAGAGATTGTAAAACATCTTTCAAACAAAGGTAGACTTATTGGAATAGACAAAGACCAAGATGCTCTTGATGTTTGTAAAGAAAGATTAAAAGATTATAATAATGTAACATTAGTAAAATCAGACTTTAAAGATGTTCAAAAAGTTTTAGATGATTTGAATATACAAGGGCTTGATGGTGTTTTAATTGATTTGGGAGTTAGTTCTTATCAGTTAGATAACCCAGAAAGGGGATTTAGTTTTAGATATGATGCCAAACTTGATATGCGTATGGACAAAACACAAAAATTATCAGCATATGAAGTTGTTAATACCTATTCAAAACAACATCTAACAAGAATACTTGCGGAATATGGTGAAGAAGAGTATGCATCAAGCATAGCAAATAATATTGTAAATAACAGACCAATAGAAACAACAAAACAACTTGCAAGTATAATTGAAAAAAGTATGCCAACAAAGGTCGTATACAAGCGTAATGGTGCACACAAAAAAACATTTCAAGCAATAAGAATTGAAGTAAACGGAGAACTTGACAGACTTTTTGAAACAATCAATTATTTGATAACAAAACTTAATAAAGGTGGAAGAATTGCAATATTATCTTTTCATTCATTAGAAGATAGAATTGTGAAAAATGCTTTTAAGATAAATGCAACTGGGTGTATGTGTCCACCAAAAACACCAATATGTATTTGTGGACACAAACAAACGCTTGAACTTGTAAACAAAAAGCCTATTATGGCAAGTGAAAGTGAACAAAAAATAAATCCAAGGTCAACATCAGCAAAATTGCGTATAGGTGAAAAAATATAAGTTGATTTTTTATAGTTACTATACTAAAATAGTAATAAATTATAATTAAAAGGAGTAGATATATATGGAACAAGATGATAATCTTGAAAGAATTAGAGAATATGCAAGAACAACTGTATTAAATCAAGAAGAAGATGAAGAAATAGCTCCTGCAAACAAAATTGATTTTACAAAAATGAATAAAGAATCTGCTCCAAAAAGTCAAAACGAAACAAAGGAAATTTTTTCTCCATTAATGGTTCAATCAACTGTTGCACAAAATTCACAAGTGAGTTTAAAGCGTGACGAACAAAAACTTAACGAAATAAAAGAAAAAATTGCAAAAGAACAGTTGAGAAAACAACAGGAAGAACAACAAAAAGCAAAACAAGAAGAACAAGTTGTTCAAGAAGTAAAAGATGAAGAGAAAAACGAAGAACAAATACTTGATGATTTATTTGCAGATAGTTTGGAAATAAAAGAAACACAAGATAAACAACTTGAAAAACAAATAAATGAAAGTTCAAGTGTAAAACCAAAAAGTTATAAATTTAGATTTAGACTATTAGGCTGTGTGTTTGCGTGTCTTATTGCACTTTCTGGTGGTTGGATAATTGGGAATATTGTTGATATTGTAAAAACAAATGCACAAATTGCAGAAGTAACACAAACCAACAATGAGTATTCTGCAAATCTTGCACAATTAATAAAAAAAATAAGTAAGATTGAAACAGGCGAGCAACACCCATCATCTCCAAGTGATGGTTCGCTGTTGCCTATTGAAGAAATCATTCCAATAACACCAGAACCACTTGAAGATGTAACTGAATATGAACAACACAGTAATTGGTTTGATAAAATTTGTAATTGGCTAAAAAATTTATTTGGAGGCTAATTTGATAGATAGCGAACTTACATATCATATTTTACGAAAGAGGATATCGGCATTTATGCTTGCGATATCCTTTTTATTTTTAGGAATATTAGTTAGGTTGTTTTGGGTTCAAGTAATTGATGCAAGGCAGTTGCAACAAAAAGCTTATGACCAATGGACAAGAGATTTGCCAATAACAGCAGAACGGGGAAAAATCTATGATTCAAGCGGGGCAACTCTTGCTGTTTCTTTTACAACATATGATATATATGTTCGTGGGCGAGAAGTGAAAGATGTTTCAAAAGTCGCAACTCTTTTATCTCAAAAATTAAACTTAAATTATCAAAATGTTTATGATAAAGTAAGTATAAGAAATGTTTCTGAAATTTTAATAAAACTACAAGTTGATAGAACAATAGCAAAAGAGATCGCAAGTGAAAATCTTGATGGCATTTTCTTGTCAGAGAGCATAAAAAGATATTATCCATATGGCGACCTTTTAACACAAATAATTGGGTTTACAACTGTAGATAATGCAGGTCAATCAGGAATTGAAGCATACTATAATGATTTATTGGCAGGTAAAAATGGTAAATTTGTTGTGCAGAGTGATTTGCAGGGCAAAGAGTTAAATAATTCGCTAAGAACATTTGTTGATGGCGAAAGTGGTGATAATATCACTTTAACAATAGATGTAAATATTCAAAAAATAGTTGAAGATACTTTAAATTTGGCAATGGTAGAGCAAAAAGCTGTTTCGGCATCTTGTTTAATTATGAATGCACAAAATGGTGAAATAATTGCAAGTAGCACAAAACCTAGTTTCAATCTAAATAACATACCAAGAGAAAATGCAAGTAAACTTATGTCAATGACAAAGAATAAACTTGTTGTAGATGTTTATGAACCAGGTAGTACATTCAAAATTTTAACAATGTCATCGGCACTTGAAAGTGGTTCGGCACACCTTAATGACCATTTTTATTGTGGTGGAGCAAGCATTGTTGATGGTCAAAGAATAAAATGTTGGCGTTCTATTGGACATGGAAGTCAAGATTTAACAACAGGGCTTGTAAATTCTTGTAACTGCGTATTTATGGCACTTGCACAAAGAATGGGAACAGAGAAATTCTACTCATACTTAAAAAAATTTGGGCTTGGTCAAAAAACAGGAGTAGACATTGCATCAGAAAGTTCTGGGATACTTATGAATAGTAAAAATGTTAAAAATGTTGACCTTGCTCGTATTGGATTTGGTCAGGCAGTTGCTGTAACACCTTTACAGTTGGTAACAGCAGTTTGTTCGGCTGTAAATGGTGGAAATTTGTATACACCAACAATCGTTAAAAAAATTTCAACCTATGATAATCAAACAAAAAGTGTTCATGATGCAAAACCCAAAAGCACAACTATATCAAGCCAAACATCAAAAATGTTGAATGAAATGTTAAAAAAGGTTGTCAATAAAAAAGAAGAATATAGTTTTATTCCAGGATATGATGTTGGTGGTAAAACAGCAACAGCACAAAAATATCAAAATGGAGCGATTGCTCGTGGCAAATATGTTTCAAGTTTTATTGGAACATATCCTGCAAGTAACCCCAAATATGTTATGTTGTTCTTGGTTGATGAACCAGGTGCTGGTGCATACTATGGCAGTGTTGTTGCTGCACCATATGCAAAACAAGTTTTTGCAAAAATGTTCGAATACCTAAATGAAAAACCAATAAAAGAAGTTGATGTAAAATATGTAGATATGCCAGAAGTTGTTGGATTACCTTTACTTGAAGCGATAAATAAATTGAAAGATGCAAATCTTGATTATGAAATAGATGGTGAAGGTGGAATGATTACAAAACAATTACCAACAAAAAATACCATATTACAACAGGGAACAACAGTTGTTTTGGGGACAAACTAAAAGATTGTAATATTTTTATAACAAAAATAAAGGAAATATATCTCTCG
>CAMEUD010000103.1 GCA_945937975.1 uncultured Clostridia bacterium | reverse complement strand
CAATAACAAAAATATCACAGTAATTGATAAAGTTGTAACCGATATTGACACAACCATTCCAACAATCATAGCAACAGGACCATTGTGTGATGATGAGTTATTTTTTAGTTTGCAAAAATTAATAGGTGAAGATAATTGTTATTTTTATGATGCAATCGCACCCATTGTTAGTTTAGATAGTATTGATATGAGTCGTGCTTTTTGGGGAAGTAGGTACGAAAAAGGTGGAAAGGACTATTTGAATTGTTGGCTATATTATGATGAATATCAAAATTTTGTAAAAGAACTAAAAGAAGCAAAAACTGTTGAGTTACATTCTTTTGAAAAGTTAAAAGTATTTGAAGGATGTATGCCAGTTGAAGTGCTTGCAAAACGTGGGGATAGATCACTACGCTTTGGTCCAATGAAGCCGGTTGGACTTTCTCACCAAGTAAAAGAAGGCAAGCCGTATGCAATGGTTCAGTTAAGGCGCGAGAATACCAATGGGACAGCACTTAATATGGTTGGTTTTCAAACCAATTTGTTATTTGGAGAACAAAAAAGAGTATTTTCGCTTATTCCAGCCCTAAAAAATGCTGAATTTTTAAGGTATGGCACAATGCATAGAAATAGTTATATAAATGCGCCAAGGTGTCTAAATGGGTTTTCTCAACTAAAAAATTACAAAAATGTTTTTATTGCTGGTCAATTAAGTGGTGTGGAAGGTTATGTCGAAAGCATTGCGAGTGGTCTATATGTGGCACAAAATGTATTAAGACTAATTGATGATAAACCATTAAAAAACATTAGCAAAAACACATGTCTTGGTGCTATTATAGAATATATAACAAACCCAGCAAACGAAAAAAATTTTGAACCTATGAATGCAAATTATGGAATTTTTGTATGCGACAAAGATATTTCTGACAAAAGATTACGTAAGGAATATTTTTTATCTCGTTCAATGGATGCAATAAAAGAATATATGGAGGACTAAGATGGAAAGTTTGTTTAAAGGCACAACAATTTGTGCAGTAAAAAGAGATGGAAAGACCTGTGTTTGTGGCGATGGTCAAGTCACAATGGGGCAAAGTGTTATTTTTAAAAATAATGCGGTAAAAGTTAGAAGAATATACAACAATAAGGTTGTTATCGGGTTTGCAGGTTCTGTCGCCGATGCATTTAGTTTAAGTGAAAGATTTGAAGAGATGTTAAACAAATTTTCTGGAAATCTTATGAAAAGTGCAGTTGAACTTGCATCGCTTTGGAGAATGGACAAGGCATTAAGACAACTTGAAGCAATGATGATTGTTGCCGACCACGACCAAATGTTAATTTTGTCAGGAACAGGTGAAGTTATTGAACCTCAAGATAATGTTTGTGCTATTGGAAGTGGTGGGAACTATGCACTAGCGGCAGCAAAAGCACTTATGCAAAACACAAAACTATCAGCAAAAGAAATTGCAAAAAAGTCAATTTTAATTGCAAGCGAAATTTGTATTTTCACAAATTCAAACATGGTATGTGAAGAAGTTTAGGAGGACTTATGAGTTTAACGCCAAAAGAAATAGTAACAGAATTAGATAAATATATAATTGGTCAAAATGAAGCCAAAAAGGCAGTCGCAATTGCTCTTCGTAATCGATATAGAAGAAGTCAATTACCAAAAGAAATTCGTGACGAAATCACTCCCAAAAACATTATTATGAAAGGACCAACGGGTGTTGGTAAAACTGAAATTGCAAGACGTCTTGCAAAACTTGTTAAAGCACCTTTTGTAAAAATTGAAGCAACAAAATATACCGAAGTAGGCTATGTTGGTAGAGATGTTGAAAGCATGGTTCGTGATTTGGTGTCTGTTTCAATTAGAATGGTGAAAGATGAAAAAATGCATGAAGTTGAGCAAAAGGCAAAAAAAGTTGTTGACGAAAGATTGGTAAAAATAATTGCTGAAACACTTGTAAAAACAAACCCTCAAGAAAATTTAACAATTGCCGAAATTGAAGAAAATTATAATCAAGGCAAATATGAAAATTTGACAATAGAGATAGAAGTAAGAGAAAAATCTGCATCATTTGATATGATGAATGGTATGGGAATGGGCGAAATTAGTATTGGCGCAGTTTTTGGTGATATTTTCCCAAACAAAAAGAAAAAGAAAAAAATGACAGTTCTTCACGCAAGAGAAAACCTTATGGAAGAAGAAAGTGAAAAACTTATAGACAATGATAATGTAAACAGTGAAGCAATAAGAAGGGCAGAGGAAGAAGGTATAATTTTTATTGATGAAATGGATAAGGTTGTTGGCAAATCTTCACAAAGTGGGCCCGATGTGTCAAGAGAAGGTGTTCAAAGGGATATTTTGCCGATTGTTGAAGGCTCAACAGTTGCAACAAAATATGGCAATGTTAAAACCGACTTTATTTTGTTTATTGCGGCAGGTGCATTCCATGTTTCCAAAATTGAAGACATGATTCCAGAACTCCAGGGAAGATTCCCAATAAGAGTTGACCTTGATAATTTGACAAAACAAGATTTTGTAAAAATTTTGTCAACTCCAAAAAATGCTATCACTTTGCAATATGCAAGTTTGCTTAAGGTTGATAACATTGACCTTAAATTTACCGATGATGCTCTTGATGAAATTGCAACAATTGCCGAACAACAAAACGAAAGTTCAGAGAATATTGGTGCAAGAAGGTTGCATACTATAATGGAAAAACTCTTGGAAGATGTTTCATTTAATGCAAGTGGTGAATACCCATTAAGCGAAGTTGTTATTGATAGACCATATGTCATCAAGGTGTTTGGCGAAACAGTAAAACAAAGAGATTTGAAAAAATATATTTTGTAAGGAGAATTTTATGGAAATTATAAACAGCGATAATTTTGAAGAAAAAGTAACAAATACAAATGGCATTGTCCTTGTTGATTTTTTTGCAACTTGGTGTGGACCATGTAGAATGCTTACACCGGTTTTGGAAGAGGTAAGCGAAGAAACAGACGCAAAGATCTACAAGGTTGATATTGATAAAAGTGAGGACCTTTCTCGAAAGTTCGGCATTATGGTTGTTCCAACAATGATAATATTCAAAGACGGCAAGGAACAAGAAAAATTTTCAGGCTATATGCAAAAAGAGGACATTCTTGCCAAATTAAACAATTTTTCAAAAATTTGATATTGCAAACCATTTTTAATGGTGTTATAATACAAAAGTAAAAGGGAAACAAAATGGAAAGAAGAATTTATTTGGATAATGCTTCATCAACAAGTGTTTCAAGCGAAGTTCTCAATGAAATGATGCCTTGCTTTACATCTTTTTATGGCGAGCCAAGCAAGTCACACGCTTTTGGAAGAGAAGCAAGTGGTTTGGTTGAAAGATCAAGAGAAAAGATTGCAAAATCAATAAATGCCAATGCAAAAGAAGTTTATTTCACATCTTCAACAACAGAATCAAACAACTGGGCAATATTAGGTCTTGCAAGAGCAAACAGAAATAAAGGTAATCATATAATCGTTTCAAAGTTGGAAAGTGAAAGTGTGCTTGCTTGTTGCAAACAACTTGAAAGTGAAGGCTTTGATGTTGATTACATTGATTGCGATAGTGAAGGTCTTGTTAGTTTGATTGAATTGTTGCACTATATCAAAGATGAAACAATTTTGGTTTCAATCAGTGCAGTAAATAAAGATATTGGAACAATTCAAAATATAAAAACTTTGGCAAATATTGCTCATGACAAAGGAGCAATATTCCACACAGATGCAAGTATGGCAGTTGGATTTGTAAAACTTAATGTCGTTGATATGGGAATTGATGCAATGACAATGTCTGCAGAAGCAATTCATGGCCCAAAAGGTGTTGGGGCATTATATCTTAAAAATGGTATTGAAATAGAAAAATTTATGCTTGGTTCAAATGAAGAATCTGGTATGCGTGCCGGTTCACTCAATGTTCCAGCAATTGTTGGCTTTGGAAAGGCTGTTGAAGTTGCAACTCGTGATATCGTTGTAAATAACCAAAAACTTAAAGGACTTAGAGATTATTTTGTAAGAAATGTAACCGCAAAAATTGAATTTATAAAAGTAAATGGTCACCAATATCAAAAAGCAAACAATATATTGAGTTTGTCTTTTGAAATGATTAACAGTGAATCTCTTATGACATTACTTGACCTTAACGGAATTTCAGTCAGTGCATCAATAAATGAAGATATGACTCCAAACAAT
>CAMEUD010000102.1 GCA_945937975.1 uncultured Clostridia bacterium | reverse complement strand
ATGGAAGAAAAATTTGTGAAAGTAAAAGGATATGACGGATATGAGGTGAGTAATACAGGTAAGATTAAATCACTGAAAACCAATAGATTACTGAAACCACAGAAGAATAACTGCGGGTATCTCTACATTCTATTAACTGACAGTAATAAAAAGGTGAAGATTAATCTGATTCATAGACTTGTATTTGATTCTTTTGTAGGAATAGCTGATGGTTTTGAAATCAATCATTTAGATGAGGATAAAGAAAACAATAGACTTGATAATCTTGAACTGATAACTCATGAAGAGAATTTAAAGAAATACAGGGAGAATCATCCTTTCTTCATGAATTACATGGCACAGAAATCTGTCATTAAAAGAAAGGATAATATGTTAGATAAAATCAATGTTGCGTTTGATGTCTTTAATGAAAATAGTAGTAGAGAGAGAAACAGAAACCTACTGAAGAAAGTAAATGAGAGATTACTGAAGAAAGGGATAAGAAAGATTTCATTAAGGACACTTAAAAGATATAAGAACTTGTTTTATAACAGATAAATTAAAAGAGAGTGATTTGTTTCACTCTCTTTTTTTAGATTAAACATTTACCTATATATTTCACATATTCTTTTTTACCAAATACAATTAGAAGTAAATGTTCTATTGTTGTCCAATGACATTCCCATTTCTTTTTCTCAAAACACCACTTGAACAGATAAACCTTGTGTTCATTTGTTATTTCATCAAATATCGGTTTGATTTTAATTCTTTCAAAATCTTTATACATATACAATTCACCATTACTTTGAAGTCCATAGGTGAAATAACCGAAATCATCTAACTTCTTCTCTATCATAACATTAACAATTTATTCTGTGTGAGTCCCAGTGAGTTACTACACTTCTATTAATACTAAATAACATATCTCTGAAATCATTATAATCATCTGGATTCATTCGTTTCTTTACATAGAATGTTTTCCAGTGCATAACATTATCTAATTTACTGTCATATACTTCTTTAAGTATATTGTATGCGGTTTCTACTGACATATAATCTCTATGTATATATTCTGACTTAACGAACTTCTTTCTATATGTGAAGTTATGAAGATTTTCCATCACTATAATCAAGTAATATACTACTTCTTGTGGTATGTTGAATAATTCACCATTGTTTTCAAATCGTTCTGACCAGTTCTCTTTATTAACACTTGAAAATAAGTTGTGAGCGGAATCTTCATAATTACAGAAATATCGTCTTAATATCTTCAACACTTTGAGATTATTTTTTCCTTTTAATATAAGTGTCTGTTTTAGTGGAATTATTACTCTGAACTTTGTCCAATCTTCTGTTATATTAGAAATAGTTGGGTAGGCAGTCCAAGTATAATCACTATATTTTTCTTTAAAATCACTGAACTTAATACCTTCATCAAGGTCTATGATAAGATTATCAACTCTGTCAAGATAACCAATTTGGTGTCGATAACATTTGTCTGTTTCTCTATATAACTCACTAATCATTGATTGTCCGAAAGTCTTGATGTCTCTCCAAGATTTATCTTTCTTTCGAAGTGGTAGTCTGTTCTTCTTATCTTCATTCACCCATTGATAAAGTGGAATATTACTTAAAGAATTGAACTTTTCAGATATAGAAGATAAGTCAAAAGTTCCACCTATTTTGTTTGATTTTTCTATTTTTATAGTATAACTGATTTTTGTGGATTGAGACTTTTTCGGGGGATTTTTTTCTTCATTACTTATATAGAGACTTCCCCCAAATAGGTAGCAATCCACAAAATTTATAACAATCCACTCATCATTATTTCTGTTATGTCTTCTATCTTCTTTCTCTAAAAAACAATAACAATTAAACTCACTAATCATATACTTACTCACTTCTTCCCAAGAACAATTAACACCAACATAGTTAAGTGCAGACATTATATAACTACCTTTGTATATTCCATCACCAAAAACCACATCATATCTTTCTTGTGGTTTCATCTCTACTATATTTGTATATTCATTATCCATTCTGTAAATTTTCCACCAATTTAATAAATCTCTTTTACTCGCATTTTCAAGTTTATTTCCAAATACATTGAAATATTCTTTTATTATACCAGAATATTTGTAATCATTGAAAGATATATCTTTACCTTGAAGAACTTTTTCTTTCGCTTTCCTGAAAGTCATTTTATTTGACTTATATACTTCTTCAAAATCACCGATTTTCCTTTCATATACCTTAAAACCGATTTCATTTAACATCTTTACCACATTCTTCTTTTCCTTCCAGATTTCAAATCTTTCAAGAATGTCTAATTGATTCAGGTGTTCTTGTTTTATAGATACAGTCGCTGTGTTTAATTTCCAGTTATCACCGAGTGCATCTAACACTAACTTATTCTTATCACTGTTAGACTTGATTTCTGTATAACCATTTTTTTCAAAATTTGACCAGATATAAAACAAATGAATTCCAACTATACCTTTTCTAAATCTACCTATCATCTGTTTTATATCTCTGTCTGAATAACACAGATTCTCACCAACTGGACTACCCACTATTATACATTGATTGATTCTCACATTTATGTCATGTCCGGTGAAGAATGCCGATGTCATGAAGTGAAGTTTCTTATTAACATTAAATTCACTTGAATAATATTCACCAAGTTCTTTTTGATTAACTTCTGAACAAAGAACTTCAACATCATCATCACCGATAACATTTAATATGTTCTTTATATCTGTCACAGAAGAATAAAAAACACAAGTCTGTTTATTGTTGTTTTTCACCTTCTGTATAATATCCTTTATATCTTTCTTCTTTGTTTCGTAGAACATTAGACCTGTTTTCACTATTGGGTCATCCTCATATTCTATTGTGTATGTTTTTATTTCCTTTTCACAATATTCACGTAACATTTCAACATATCCACGGTGTGGTGTAGCAGACATCAGTAAAACACCATTATCTGTGTTTTTTATTAAATCAGTCAATTGGAAACAGATACTACGGAAATTACTTTCATCCACTAACTTGTGGTATTCATCAATTACAATATTTCGACCAGACCAGAATTCATTATTAATATTCATCCCACTGTCAGAAAGTTCTTTAATAAGTCTTTCAAATTGGTCATAAGTCGCGATGACTACAGTTGCGTTTTTGTTAATTGAGTCACAACCACCATATACACAACAGACTTCATCATTTGACCTGTATTGGATTTCTTTACTTATAGATATACTTCTGTTAGGAACAAGGATTAGAACCCCTTGAAACTCGCGTAAACAGTATTCTACTATACCTGTAGTACCGCCATTACCACAGTGTGTTTTGTTTAAAACAGTGATGTGTTTTTTTCTGAACCATTCTTCGTAATTGTCTTTAGTAAGAATATCTGAAAGATATTCATTTCCATTGTTTTTAATTATAAAATCATTTTCAAAAATCTTCATTATAAAAAATAAAAATGGATTTCTAGTCAGTTGCATAGTGTGAGATTGGCAACTTCGTAGAAACCCAATTTTTATTATATCTTTTGGATTCTTTTAATAAAATCTCACCTAAATTAAAAGATTTACCACAATTATCTTCTAAATTAAATATAACAAAAAAATAATTTTTTTTCTGTTATTCTATATTATTTATGTAAATTATTTTCTGAAATCTACACATTAATATATAATAAGTCGCAAAAATAAAAAACTCACTTTTTTTGAAATTTTTTTTTCAGAATTCGGTAAAAAACTTGAAATCCTTGTTATATTTAAAATGTAGAAAAATAATAATTAAAAAAATTAAGATTATGAAAAAGTTAGAAGAAAGATTAAACAAATTCCTTTCGCGAAGAGAAAATCAGATTGGGTATTACATTAAAGATGGATTGGTTTATTGTTTTGGTGATGTTAAAATTACAGATGAAGATTTAGTCGATGGTAAATTACCATTTAGATTTGGTTCAATTTTTGGTGATTTTAGTTATTATAATTGTCATTCACTAACTTCACTTAAAGGTTCTCCTAAAGTTTGCAGTAATTTTATTTGTTTTGATTGCCCTTCACTCACTTCACTTAAAGGTAGTCCAGAAAAAGTTAGTTTTGATTTTATTTGCTATGATTGTCCTTTGATTACTTCACTTGAAGGATCACCACAAGAAGTAGGTGGTAATTTTGGTTGTTTAGATTGTAAAAATCTCACTTCATTGATTGGATCTCCTAAAGAAATTTTTGGTGATTTTGGTTGTTCTGGTTGTACTTCACTCACTTCACTTGAAGGTTGTCCG
>CAMEUD010000101.1 GCA_945937975.1 uncultured Clostridia bacterium | reverse complement strand
ACAATACTCTAAAATCTTTAATTTCAAATTCAAAAATTATCAAACGAGTTTATCAAGAAGATATATATTTTGGTACAAAAGAAGATAAAGATATTTTAAGATTAAGACTACAAGGCAACAGCAAAAATAACCTTGATTTAAAATCATTAATTTATAAAGGACAACAAAAAACACGAAAAGATAACAATTTAATTCGACCAATGCAAGTTCTTTGCGAACAAGAAGATTTGTTAAAAATGTATAAAGATAAAACTAAAATTATTAACGATTTTAAAAGTATTGGCGTAACAGAATATCAAACATTATGTAAAGAAAGAATTTATCTTCAATATAAAGACCATAAAATAAAAATTGATTTATACGACAATAACCGAATTTATATTGAACTTGATGACGATTCAATTACTTTCTTTAATAGTTCAAATAAATTAGAAAAAGTTGACCCTATTGTTCAAATGAACTCAAACCTTGAAAACAATTTACAATAACAACTTAAAAAATATTGCTATATATAGCAATATTTTTTTTATTTCAAAACAAATTTCAATTAATAAGAATTTAGTTATATATAAAATTTTATGTTTAATCTCTGGTGGAGATTATGTAAATTCTCGCTTCGCTCAATTTACAAAATACCCTGTATTTTGCAAATCCAAGCACTTCACCTTGTAATTTTTTTAATAAATTAAATTATATCTCCACGAGATTATCTTTCAAAAATATAAAATTTTTGAAATGTAATCCCTGTCGGGATTACCACAAACCTTTTTTCTTGTGTTTTTTTATGCAAGCTTTTTCTTTCGCTTCGCTCCATCTAATATCTCCACGAGATTATCTTTCAAAAATATAAAATTTTTGAAATGTAATCCCTGTCGGGATTACCACAACCCTTTTTCCTTGTGTTTTTTTATGCAAGCATAAAAAAACACAAGTCAAAAGACTTGTGTTTAATCTCTGGTGGAGATTATCGGAATCGAACCGATGACCTCCTGCTTGCAAGGCAGGCGCTCTAGCCAGCTGAGCTAAACCCCCAAATGCCTAATCATAATAACATTATAGGCATTTATTGTCAACAACTTTTTTTAATTTTCCAAAAAATATTTCATTTTTTACTTTAATTCAACAACGGAATGTGCTGTTAAATCAAGGTCAGCAACTTCGCCATCGTTTAGAACTTGATAATAAGCATGTGCTCCAATCATTGCACCATTATCTGTGCAAAGTTTTAAACTTGGAGAATACATCTTTACTCCAATTTTATTACACTCACTTTCAAGCACTTGATGAAGTTTTGTATTTGCTCCAACCCCACCAGCAACAACAATTTTGTCTTGTTTAAATTCTTTTACTGCTTTTATTGTTTTTGAAACTAATTCATCAACAACACATTTTTGAAAACTTGCAGAAATATCTGCAACATTAATATCTTCACCTTTTTGTTGTTTGTTATGAACATAATTTATAACAGCAGTCTTTATTCCACTAAAACTAAAATTATATGTGTTTGCCAAAATATTTTTATGTGCAAAAACTATATCATCTTTACCATTCTCTGCCATTTTATTTATTTTTGGGCCACCTGGATACCCAAGCCCAATTACTCTTGCAACTTTATCAAACGCTTCACCTATTGCATCATCAACTGTTGTTCCAACAAGCTCAAGGTCTGTGTGATTTGGAACATTTACTATTGCAGTATGTCCACCACTAACTATCAAACATAAAAATGGTGGCTCAAGTTCTTTATAGGTTAAGTAATTTGCTGCAATATGTCCTTTTATATGACTAACGGCAACAAGTGGTTTGTCAAGCATATATGCCAAACCTTTTGCAAAACTTACTCCAACAAGCAATGCTCCCAAAAGTCCTGCACCATATGTTACAGCAATTAAATCAATATCATCAAATGTGCAATTTGCATCTTTTAATGCTTGTTTACAAACATTTGAAATTGCTGTTATATGATTTCTTGATGCGACTTCTGGGACAACTCCACCAAAACGAGTGTGAATGTCGATTTGTGTTGCAATAACATTTGATAACACATTTCTTCCATTTCCCACAACTGCAATGCTTGTTTCATCACAACTTGATTCTATGGAAAGAATTTTTACACTTTTTTTGTTCCTTAATTCATTTAATTTCTCTTCACTTAATTTCATATTTTTATCCTTAATTACTTTTTACCAAATAGTCATTGATAAATGGTTGAATATTCCCATTCATAACGCCTTGAATGTCCGCTGTTTCATAATTTGTTCTATGGTCTTTTACCATTGTGTATGGACAAAATACATAACTACGGATTTGACTTCCCCATTCAATCTTTTTTATCTCACCTTTGATTTGGTTAAGTTTTTTCATTTCGTCTTCTTCTTGTTTTTCAGCAAGTTTGCTATATAACATTTTCATTGCTGTTTCACGATTTTGAATTTGGCTTCGTTCGGTTTGACAAGAAACAACAAAACCCGTTGGAATATGTGTTATTCTTACGGCACTATCAGTTTTATTAATATGTTGACCACCTGCACCACTTGAACGATATGTGTCAACTCTTAAATCTTCTGGCTTTATTTCAATTTCGGGCAATTTTTCAATTTCGGGCATAACTTCAACACTTGCAAAACTTGTGTGTCTTCTTGCATTTGCATCAAAAGGTGAAATTCTAACTAATCTATGAACACCTTTTTCGCATTTTAAATATCCATACGCATCTTCACCACAAACCATAAAAGTTATACTCTTAAACCCTGCGCCATCACCATCTAAGTTATCTAACACTTTTACAGAATATCCACGCTTTTCTGCATACATTTGGTACATTCTAAAAAGCATTTCTGTCCAATCTTGTGCTTCAGTTCCACCTGCACCAGCGTGCAAAGTAAGAATTGCATTATTTGCATCATATTTACCTTTTAGTAATGTTTCAATTTTAAAATCATCAAGTTCAATCTCAAGATTTTTTAGTTTTTCTTCAAGGTCATTTTCGAGTTGTTGGTCTGCTTCCATTTCAAGAAGTTCACAAATAGACTCACAATCATCAATCTCGCTTTCGCATTTTGTTATTCTTTCAAGTTTTGCTTCCTTGATTTTTACTTCTTGTCCAACTCTTTTACTATTTTCCAAATCGTTATAAAAATCTGGCTTTTCTTGTTCTTTTCTTAAATCTTCTAATTCTTGTTTTAACTTATCTAAGTCAAAGACACTCCTTTATCATTTTTAATGTATCTTTAAGTTTTTCAATTTGTTCTTTAACGCTTTCAAGTATTACCATAATTATCTCCTTTTATATTCTAACACTACATATATATTTTTGCAAGTTATGAAAAAACAAAAGTCAGTTATTTTCACAAATTTTGTCATATATAGTCAAAGGCAAAATATATTTATTATATGGAAAATAAATTTATGAAAGAAAGTGTTGTTACAATAGAAAATCAAAACATAATGACAATAACTGGAGTGGAAAAGGTTGTATCATTTTCACCAAATCAAGTTATATTGTTTACAATGGGCAATGAGATGCAAATATTAGGAAAAGATTTACAAACAACAAAACTCGATGAAGAAAAAAGTGAACTTAATGTTAATGGTTTAATACTTTCTATAAAATGGACACAAAAAAAAGAAAAATTGCCTTTAATAAAAAGGATATTTAAGTGATTATTTTTGAAACATTAAATGAGCCAAAAATATTTTTATTTTTAATTATTTTTGGCTTTTTGTGTGGATTTTTATTTGATATTTGCTATTTAATTACTTTTTTATGCAATGAAAATAAAATAGTTAAAAATATTTTACAATTTTTTGCAACAATAATTTGTTTTTTTATTGTTTTTTTAATTAATTTAAAATTAAATTATGGTGTATTTAGGGCTTATATTCTTATATCTTTTTTCTTTGCCATATTTTTGGAAAGAATTACACTTGGAAAACTATTTGCAAAAACAAGAAATTGGTGCTATACTCATTTTAAGAAATTGGTAAATTTGACAAAAGAGAAGATTAATGGAAAACGAAAAGAAAAGGTTAAAAATAATGATAATTAGTATGAGTGTAATTCTTTGCATTTTTGTTCTTGCAGGAATTGTACTTACTTTTGTATTGAAATCAAAACAAGGTGATTTGAGTACATTAAATAAACAAAACTATGACTTAATTCAAGACTATAATGAAGCAAAAGAAAAAGATGAATACTATTCTTCTGATGATTATAATGATGATTATTTTGAAAGAGAAGAAGGCTACGGTAAAGATGGAGATAAAAGAATTGATATAGTTGATGAAGATAACAATAATAACTAAAAAAGAC
>CAMEUD010000100.1 GCA_945937975.1 uncultured Clostridia bacterium | reverse complement strand
ATTTTTCAAAAATCTAATAAGAAAATTAACAGGAAGATAAGGAGAAGAAAATGTATAGTAATATTGATGTAGGACCAGTAGCAAATATTAAGGTAATTGGTGTTGGTGGCGGTGGAAATAATGCCGTAAACAGAATGATTGATGCAAATATCACAAGTGCTCAATTCATTGCAATTAACACAGATAAACAAGCATTGCTTTTAAGCAAAGCAGACCATAGACTTCAAATTGGTGAAAAATTAACTCGTGGTCTTGGCGCTGGTGCTGACCCAGATGTTGGACAAAAAGCTGCAGAAGAAAGTAAAGCAAGTATTCAAGAAATTTTAAAAGATTGCGACCTTGTATTCATCACAGCAGGTATGGGTGGTGGAACAGGAACAGGTGCTGCTCCAGTTGTTGCCCAAATTGCAAAAGAAATGGGTATATTAACCATTGCTGTTGTTACAAAACCTTTTGGATTTGAAGGTAGAAAAAGATTAGAAAATGCTGAAAAAGGACTTGAAAACCTTAGAAAGTATGTTGACACATTGGTTATTATTCCAAATGATAAATTACTTAAATTAGTACCACAAAAAACACCTATCATTGAAGCATTCTTATATGCTGATGATGTATTAAGACAAGGTATTCAAGGAATTTCTGATTTAATTGTAACACCAAGTTTAATTAACCTTGACTTTGCCGATGTAAGAAGTGTTATGAAAAACACAGGACTTGCTCATATGGGTATTGGACACGCAAAAGGTGAAAACAAAACTATTGAAGCAGTTAGACAAGCCGTTTCTTCTCCATTGCTTGAAACAACAATCGAAGGCGCAACAGGTGTTATACTTAATGTTAAGGGTGGACTTGATTTACCACTTGATGAAGTATACGAAGCTGCAAACCTTGTAAGAGAAGTTGTTGACCCATCTTGCAATATCATATTTGGTTCAGGAATTGATGAAGGAATGAATGATGAAGTTGAAATCACAATCATTGCAACAGGTTTCCAAAACAAATTGACAGACCAAAATAAAGATACAGCAAGAGTAAAACAAGATGCTCAAGCTGCTCATACATATGGTAGAGAACAAACAACAAATTCAAGATATGAAGGTTTCCCAACAACAAAAAGTTTGTTCCCACAAAGAGAACAACAATCAGTTCAAAGAGAACAAGTTCAAAAAGAACAACCACAACAAGTAAATGCTCAATTCACAAAAAACAGTGATGGAAGCGATAGTTCAAGACTTCATGTTGATGATGCCTATGTTCCACCATTCTTGAGAAAATATAGAGATAATAAATAATTGATAAAAAAATTCAAAGGTAAAACCCTTTGAATTTTTTATTTTTTAGTAATAATAATTTGATATAGTAGCACTAGCACCAGCAACAATAACAATTCCCAAAATTACACCAATAGCAAAACAAATTAAAAATGTTGTAAGCCAAGCCTTTATAAATGTTTTTCTTGCAACTGTTCCTTCTGGATAAATTACAATTCCAATAATTAGACCAATAATTCCCAAGAAAAGTCCCATCAAAACGCCCATTCCAGTTTTTGATTCTCTATACTTTGGGTCGATATTTTCTTGTTTTGTGGAACAACCACATTTTGTACAAACAACTGCTTCATTATTGATTTCTTCGCCACATTTTTTGCAAAACATTTCTTCCTCCTTTTAAAATGTAACAAACTGTTACATAAATAAAGTAACAAATTGTTACACTATTGTCAAGGGAATGTTGATGATAGGATTAAAAAAAATTAGGAAGCAGAAAAAACTTAATCAGCAAAAAGTGGCATACGACCTGCATATTTCAAGAGAGTGTTTGTCATATTATGAAAATGGTAAAAGAGAGCCAAGTTTAGATTTGCTTCTTGAAATGTCAAAATACTTCAATGTCTCAATAAACTATTTAATAACTGGGGAAGAATTTCCCAAAAGGTAAAATCTAATAATTTTTAAATTTCGACATATTTATGTATGTCGTTTTTTTTTGCTTAATGTAAAATTAGTATAGGGGAAAAATGATTGTTTATATAGAAGATACAATAATTGAAAATTTCCTTGTTACATATCTTATTGAAATGATTGTGTATAGTTTTACAAAACAAAAAAAATCAAAAATAAGAATTGTTATTTCTTGTTTGTTTGCAAGTTTAATAGCACTATTATATCCACTATTAAAATTACAAACATGGTTGTTGTTTTTACCCAAAATACTTATTGGGTTTATAATCAGTATCATTGCATACAAAGCTAAAGACCTAAAAAATCAATTATTTTTTTATGTCATGTTTTTAATTACAACAAGCATATATGGTGGAATAAATTTGTTTATATATTTTGCTATATATGGCAATTTTGAAAGCAGTAAAAAACTCCCAACTGTTTTAATTGTTGCAAGTTTGCTTTTTATTACTTATTTTTTAAAACAATGTCAAAAGAAATTATACGCAAAGAAAAATATCAATAACTTTATGTATGATATAGAAATACAAAACAATAACGAAATAATAAAAACTGTTGCATACCTTGATACTGGTAATATCTTGCAAGACACAGTATCTCAAAATCCAGTTATTTTAGTTAATTACAAGATGTTTGAAAAAATTAACAAAAATTTTAAATTGCATAATTTGTTGACCAAAAAATTTGATGGACTTAAAGATGGTCATTATATTCTTGTAAAAACAGCAACTTCAAATTCACAAATTTTGGCATTTTCGGTTGATAAATTAAAAATACATATAGGCGAGAATGTAAAAACCTTTCATAATCCAACATTTGCATTATCAAAAGTAAAGATAACAGGCTTTGATTGTGATGTGATATTAAATTCAAAACTAATAGGAGAGTAGTATGTTTTCAAAGTTACTAAAAAAAATAAAAGAAGTATTTGGTTTAAGTATTTTCAATGATGTAGATAACATTGTTATGTATATATGTGGCAATGAAAGTTTGCCAAGTCCACTTGAACCAGAAGAAGAAGAGATATTGTTAGAAGAACTTGCTAATAATAACAAACAGGCAAAAGAAAAACTGATTGAACATAATTTAAGACTTGTCGTTTATATCGCCAAAAAGTTTGAAAACAGTGGACTAAATATAGAAGATTTATTCTCTATTGGTGCAATAGGTTTAATTAAAGCAGTTCAAACATATGACAATGACAAAAAAATAAAACTGGCAACTTATGCTTCAAGATGTATAGAGAATGAAATCTTAATGCAATTAAGAAAAACTAATAAACTAAAAAATGAAGTAAGTCTTGATGAACCATTAAATTTAGATAGTGATGGTAACGAGTTGTTGCTGGAAGATGTCTTATTTACAGAAAACGAAAGTGTTTCAAAAGACCTTGAAAAATCAGCAGAAAAACAAATAATTTGGCAAATACTTGAAAAGTTAAATAAAAGGGAAAAAGAAATAATGGTCTTAAGATTTGGACTAAATGGGAATGAAGAAAAAACACAAAAAGAAGTCGCAGACCTTATGGGAATAAGTCAAAGTTATATTTCACGAATAGAGAAAAAAGTATTGGGAAAAATGAAAAAAGATTTGGAAAAAGTAATATAATTGTTTATTTATATTTATTTTTAATTTATTTTGTTATTTTTTAACATTTATTTTTATTTTTGAATATTTTTATTTTAATTAGGAAAACATATTTTCACAAAGGAGCAATTATGCCAAATAGAGTGGAAATATGTGGAGTTAATACATCACTTCTTCCAAAACTAAAAAATGATGAATTAATGGAACTAATGAAAAAAGTGAAACAAGGTGATGACCTTGCAAGAGAACAATTCATTGTTGCAAATTTAAGGCTGGTATTAAGTGTTGTCCAAAGATTTTCTGGTAAAAAAGAAAAAAGTGATGATATGTTCCAAGTGGGCTGTGTTGGACTTATGAAGGCGATAGATAATTTCGATATTTCATTAAATGTAAGATTTTCAACATATGCTGTGCCAATGATAATTGGTGAGATAAGAAGATTTTTAAGAGATAATAACTCTATTCGTGTTTCAAGAAGTTTAAGAGATATTGCTTACAAATCTTTGCAGGCGAGAGAATTGCTTTCAAAAAATTTAGATAGAGAACCAACAAATGAAGAAATTGCAAAAGAAATAGGAATGGATGTAAAAGATGTCAATTTTGCTCTTGATGCAATTTCTGACACGATTTCATTGAATGAACCTGTTTATAGCGATGGCAATGAAGCAATTAGAATTATGGACCAAGTTGCTGACCTAAAAAACAATGATGAAGCATTAACTGAACAAATTGCACTCAAAGATGCAATAAAAAAACTCAATCCAAAAGAGAAGC
>CAMEUD010000099.1 GCA_945937975.1 uncultured Clostridia bacterium | reverse complement strand
TAGGCAGATATAAGAGAATGAAAGATAGGCATATACCAATTTTTATCTGTAATCCATCAACTCATGCCGAAAGAATATTTAAAATGACTGGATTATATGACATTATGCCAAAAATATCATAGGGGAGAAATATATGAAATTATTAAATGAAATGGAATTAAATTTTAAAGCATTATCAATTAATGAAGGCTTTGCAAGGAGTTGTGTTGCTGCTTTTTGTGTTCAAGCAAATCCAAGTTTAGATGAAATTACTGACATAAAAACTGCAGTAAGTGAAGCCGTAACAAACTGTGTTGTTCACGCTTATCCTGCCATTAAAGGAAATGTTTGCATAAGAGTTAAATTGTATGAACATAGTGTAGATATTGAAGTTATTGATAATGGAATAGGAATAGAAGATTTTGAAAAAGCAAAAGAACCTTTTTATACAACAAAACCAGATGAAGAAAGAAGCGGAATGGGATTTGCAGTAATGGAAAGTTTTATGGATAATCTTGAATTAAAATCTAATAGTTCGCATGGGTTAATTGTAAAAATGCAAAAGTATTTTAGAAAAAGAAATCAAGCAGTTGTCGGAGAATAATGTGCTTGACCAAAAAACAACAATAGAACTTATTACAAAAGCAAAAAAGGGTGATGAAGAAGCGAAAACAATTTTATTTGAAGAAAATTCACCACTTTTAAAAAGTTTAGTAAAAAGGTTTTTAAATAAAGGTGTTGAGTATGATGATTTGTATCAAATTGGAACAGTTGGACTACTTAAAGCAATAAACAACTTTGATACGAATTATAATGTTAAATTTTCAACATATGTTGTCCCAATGGTTATAGGTGAGATTAAGAGATTTATGCGTGATGATGGAGCGATAAAGGTATCGAGGTCGATAAAATCTCTTAATCTTAAAATAAAAAAATTTGTTGATGAATTTTCTAAAGATAACTTTAGAAAACCAACCCCACAAGAAATAGCAAACAAATTTGAAATTGATGAATCAGAAGTTATTTTCGTTATGGACTCTGCTAGCATGCCAATATCAATATACACGCAACTTGATGATGATTCTAGTAATGGACTGTTGCTTATTGACAGGTTAAATCAAGATAATTCACACGAAGATATAATAGATAACATAATGTTAAAGGAAACGCTTAAATCACTTGATAAAAGAGATAAAAAGATAATTTTGTTACGCTTTTTTAGAGATAAAACTCAAAGCGAAATTGCAAAAGTTTTAGGTGTATCACAAGTTCAGGTATCAAGACTTGAAAATAAGGTGCTTGAAAAATTAAAAGATAAATTATCAGGCTAAAAAAAGAATTGACTAGTTTGTCAATTCTTTTTTAATAATTTTTCTATTTTTGGTTTGTCATCAACTTTTTTAATATGAGCGACTTTTTTTGTTTCTTCAGTAGGTTTTTCTGTGTTTTCTTCTTTGTATTCACACATTTTGATTTGCTCATATGAATTTGTGTACCCGTATGGATAATAAGGAATAACACCATAATTATCACCAAAGTTTCTATCGTAATAAACATCATTGTTTGATTGATTATATGTGTCAATATTTTTATATGAACCAAATGTATCTATATTTGGTATATACGGATTATAATTCGTGTATGGAGAAAATGGATACCTTGAATAACCACCAAGACCACCCATACCACCAACCATTCCATAACTATAAAATGGGTTAGTTCCACCATAGCCATAACCATATCTATTATTTTGCTGATTATATTGGGCATAATTGTTTTGTGGATATTGATTATTATAATTTATATTTTTATATCTCTGTTTTGAGTTCTTGTAAGTATCTATATTTGACCAAGTTTCTTTTGTTTCATCATTAGAATTTGTAACACTTGGATAACATATGGAAATTAATATGTCATAGACCTTATCAAGATTATAACAAATGTTATTTAGGTATAAATTTCTTGTGTTTAGTGAGTTTATTAGTTTATCATATTTCCCACTTAATTTATCTACATTTGAAGTATAATTTCTTTTTAAAACAACTATTTCACTTGTATTGTTTTTTACATCATCTTTAACATTATTTAGTTTGTTTGCGTTATCAGTTATACTATTGCATAAGTCGGTTATTGCAGAAGTACTATCTTTTGATATTTTTGTTTCTTTTTTATTTATATTTTCGCAAATGTCTTTCAAAGAAGATGACTTTGAGTTTACACAGGAAATTAAATATTCAGTCTTTGAATTTAGATTAATAGATTTTTGTGCAGTGTTTGAAAGTGTATATAACTTGGCAACATACTTTGAAATTGTAGTTCCACTTGTAAATGTTGAACCATTATATCCTGTGCCTTCATCTATTTCTGTTTGGGCATCTTCATCCATTATTTCAGGAATAATTAAAGAATTTTCAGGCATTACATTAACCATTTTTACTATATATTGTGTTTTGTTAATTGTTTCTTTTATATTGCTTATTGCATTATGATTAGCGGTTGTATTACAACCTGTTGCAATAAAAGCAAATGATGCAAGAAGAATAAATGTAAATAATCTTTTCATAAAATCTCCCATTTATATTTTTTGCAAAAATGATATTTTTATGTAACAAGTTTAAAATTAAAAAAATTGTTAATAAATGTTATGAGGTTTTTATGGACGAAAAAGAAAGAAACAAAAGATATAACACTTATGTAGAAGCAAAAATCGCAAAGACACATGCATGGCCTAGTTTATTTAACGCATTTTGGGTTGGTGGACTTATATGTACATTAGGTCAAGTGTTTAATGATTTGATTTTGTATATTTTTCCAAATGTTTCAACACAAAGTGCTTGGGCTTATACACTTATAATTTTGATTTTCTTGGCTTCTTTCTTAACTGGTATTGGAGTTTTTGATAAAATTGGAGCTTTTGCAGGGGCAGGAACAATAGTTCCTATAACTGGGTTTTCTAATTCAATAACAAGTCCAGCGATTGAATTTAAAAACGAAGGTATTATTTTTGGAATGTGTGCAAAGATGTTTATCATTGCAGGTCCTGTTATTGTATCTGGAACAGTTGCAAGTATGATTGTGGGACTTATATATTTAATATTTTAGGTGAGATATGAAGAAAGAAGAAAAACAAACTATATTTTTTAAAAATAGACCTTATATAATTGGACATTACTCAATCGTAGGACCAAAAGAAGGTAAGGGAAATCTTGGCGAATATTTTAGTGAAGTAAGTAATGATGATTTTTTTGGTCAAAAGACATATGAAAAGGCAGAAAGAGTTATGCTTGAAAGAGCTTTAAAAGGTGCAGTAGATAGTGCAGGAATAACTTATGATGATATAAAACTATTTTTATCAGGTGATTTATTAAATCAAATTATCAGTTCAAGTTACGCTGCAAGAACAATAAATATTCCTTATGTTGGAGTATTTGGTGCTTGCTCTACAATGGCAGAAAGTTTAGCTCTTGGTGCTTGCTTAATTGATGGTGGACATTTTGAAACTGTTGCTTGCGCCACATCTAGCCATTTTTCAACAGCAGAAAGACAATTTCGATTTCCACTTGAATTAGGTAATCAAAGACCACCAACTGCACAATGGACAGTTACAGGTTCTGGAGCAGATGTAATTTCATCAAAAGGTAACGGACCAAGAATAATTAGTGCAACATTTGGTAAAGTTGTTGATTTTGGAATAAGTGATGTTAATAATATGGGAGCAGCAATGGCTCCTGCAGCATGCGATACTTTATTGACTTTATTTAGAGATACAAACACAAAACCTGAAGACTACGATTTGATATTATCTGGTGATTTGGGTAAATTGGGTAGTGAAATTTTGATTGATTTGATGGAATATCATGGAGTAAAACTAGGTCTTAATTATAAAGATTGTGGTCAAATCATTTTCAAAAGGAATCAAAATGTCTTAATGGGTGGAAGTGGCTGTGGTTGTAGTGCGACTGTTCTAAACTCAATTATAATGAAAAAATTAATATCTGGAGATTACAAAAAAATAATTTTTATGGCAACAGGTGCGTTGCTTAGTACATTAAGTTGTCAACAAGGCGATACTGTTCCAGGTATTGCACATGCAATCGTTATAGAAGGAGAGAAAAATGAGTGAATGGTATGTTTATTTAATAGTTTTTGGCACTGGTGGACTTGTGTGTTTGTTAGGACAAATTCTTGTAATTAAAACAAAAATGACAACAGCACGAATTCTTGTTACTTTTGTTATTTTGGGTGTATTTTTACAAGCAATAGGAATATTTGACCCAATATCTGAATTTTGTAAAGCAGGAATAAATGTGCCAATTATAGGGTTTGGTGCATCACTCGCAAAAGGTGCAATTAATGCTGTAAAATCTACTGGAAT
>CAMEUD010000098.1 GCA_945937975.1 uncultured Clostridia bacterium | reverse complement strand
CTTGAAGATTGTATATTCTTTTTTGGTCAAAATTAATATGGTCAAATTCGTATGATAGTTTTGATAAAAAAGTTGACATATTAACATTCAAAAATTTTTCGCAAGTTTTTTTGATTTTTATTAAATTTTCTTTGCATAATTTTTTATCAAAATCGCAATTTTCAATGATATTTTTGATATTTTCTATAATTTTTTCTTGATTAATAATTTTACTATTAAAATATTTTTCGTTTACTATATCAAAAATATTTTTTGCAAGTCCGTTATTATAATTATCACTTGAAATTATTATACTTTTTAAATCCCTATTAGATAAAAATAATTGAAGTTGTTTGCTTAAAAAACTTTTCCCTGAACTTGATGCACCAGCAATAAAAACAATAGGTTTTATATTTTTTTCTTTACATTCTTCAATTAAATCTAAATTGATAAATAACCATTCATTTATATTAGATATTTCTTTCATAATCTACTCCTTGTGCTAAATTATAATTTTTATATTGTTCTTGATATGTAACATCAGTAAATTCAATATTAAAGGTATTTTTTAGTATATTTAATATTTTATTATAATCGGTTTTGTCAGATACTTCAACTTCACAGATTTTTAGTTTATCTTTTCTAAGATAGTAATAGTCAAATTCAAATTTAATCTTTTTTTCAATAATCGTATATCTTATCTTCTTAATCATTTTGTTTGCATTTTGTATTAATGTTAATGCTTCTTCTTTTGTAATTCTTCTTTCGTATTCATCTCTTACAAAATCTCCCTTTGTTTTTGCAGTGAGATAGTAATTTTCAATATCGTTTTCTATACATTTTCTAACTCTGACATTGTGAATGCTTTTTGCAGTTTCATTATCTATCAAAAGCAACGAACAAATTTGGGTCATTACAATTTTCTTATCTAAATAATATTGGGTTATAGAATACATATTTGTTGAATAGGTGAAAGGTATTGAACTTACTAGAAATTTATATTCCATTTCTTTCATACATTTTGTTCCTTTTAAAATTTCTTGCATTATATTATAAAAATTGGTATAATGCAAATACATTATATTTATAAAAGGTATAACTATGAGTTATATGGATTTGGACTTAAATTTGATAAAAGTGTTTTTAACAGTATACGAAAGTAAAAGTATACTTCTTGCAAGTAAGAAGTTATATATTTCTCAACCTGCAGTTTCAAAGAGTATTCAAAAACTTGAAACATATTTGGGTGGAAAACTTTTTGTTAGAACTCCAAAAGGGACAATGCCAACAAAAGAAGGGGAAGAGTTTAATAAAAGTTGCTATAATGCAATGCAAATTTTAAATTCTGGTATTAATAAATTTTCAACATTATCAAGTTTAAAACAAGGTGTTTTGAACATTGGTTCAAGTTCCACCATTATAAGAAAATTACTTTTGCCGTTTATTGAAAGTTTCAGCAAAAAGTATCCAAACATTGTAATAACCATTACTGATGCGAATAGTGAAAAATTGACTAGGTATGTAAAAAATGGTGTTATTGATATGGCAATATTGAATATGCCAATAGATAATAAAGAAATGTTTAATATAACAACAATTACTCAAACTCACGATTGTTTTATTGCAAATCCAAAATTTGAATATGATTATCTATCAAAAGAAGATTTGATAAATCAAAAACTGATAGTTCAAAAACGCCCATCATCAAATAGAGATTATTTTGATAAAATGTGTGATGAAAATAATGTAAACATAACTCCAAGTTTTGAAATTGGAAGTTTTGGACTTATTACTGATTTTGTAAGTCGTAATCTTGGAATCGCATATACAATTAAAGAATTTGTTGAACAAGATATTAAGGAAAATCGTGTAAAACAATTAGAAACAAATTTCGTTTCAAAGCCAAGAGATGTTTCAGTAATAACATTGCAAACTTCTGTTAATAGTTTTGTATGTATCAAATTTATAGAAGAACTAAAAAGTTACTTTAATAAATAGTAAAAAACTTCTAGCGTTCATTGACAATTTGCTTCATTTCTTGTAAAATATATATTAGTTAAAAGGTAGTAAAAATGTACTCAAAAAAAAGAAAGAGTTTGTTCTCGGGACTCGTTATAAATATTGTTAGTTATGCATTGTATATAATATCAGGTCTGTTTTACTTGTATGCGGCATCAACAATAAATAATGGAACATTGGACAAAGGTAGTTATGCAACACTTTTTATGGTGATTGTTTTTATCATTTTGTTTTCGGTGTTTGCATTAACGTTTTCAAGTTTATCTTTGCGAAGTTGCAGGACAAAACCAGGCAATATTTATGAAAATCAAGCATTTGTTGTAACAACATTTATTTGTAATTGCATAATTGCAATATTTAGTATTATTTTGGTATTTTGGGTGTTTAATTATATTTGTATAGTTATGGCAGTAACACTTTTGATATCGGCAGGACTTATTGTAATTGATTATATTGCACAGTCAAAAATGCTTGAAAAACAAAATGAAAATAAAAAAGAATAACAAAAAGCCTTACTTATGTAAGGTTTTTTCTTTTAAAAATATTTGATATATGTTAATATGTACATATGAAAAGATTGGATATTTTTTTGGTTGAAAATGGACTTTGCAAAACAAGAAGCAAGGCAAATAATTTGATAAAAGAAAATAATGTTTTGGTTGATGGAAAGGTTATAAACAAAGCAGGATTTTTGGTTAGTGGCGATGAAAAAATTGAAGTAAAAAACATATGCCCATTTGTGTCAAGAGCAGGACTAAAACTCTTTGGTGCATTGAAAGATTTTAATGTTAGTATAAAAGATAAAATAGTTTTAGACATTGGTTCATCAACAGGGGGATTTACCGATTGTGCATTACAAAATGGAGCAAAAAAAGTATACAGTGTTGATGTTGGAACAAGTCAACTTGACAGCAGTTTAAAACAAGACAAAAGAGTTGTTGTAATGGAAAACACAGATATAAGAACACTTGAAAAAAACAAAGTTGAAGATATTGATTTTATTGTCTGTGATGTGTCTTTTATTTCTCTTACAAAAATATCTGCAAAAATAAGTGAATTGTTAAATGCTGGTGATTTTATGATTATTTTGATAAAACCACAATTTGAATGTGGGAAAAGTGAAGCAAAAAAACATAAGGGAATTATTAAAGATGAAAAGTTGCATAAAAGCGTAGTAGAGCAAGTAAAGAACGATTTTCTTATTCATAATATAAATGTCTTGGAAGTAAAAAAATCTTGTATTCAAGGTGGCGATGGCAATACGGAATTTGTTGCTTTGTGTCAAAAGATGTTTACAAAATAGTAATATTGTGTTATCTTCTTTATAGATTAAAATTTTTATTTTACAGAGGACAAAATGTTTTTATCCATATATTATTTAACATTTATTTTGGCAAATGTAGGGATGTTCCTTGTTTGGCGCTTTTTATATAAAAAGAAAAATGAAATTAGGTTTTTTAAAACAATATCTTTAACTCTTGCCGGTATATTTTGCTTGTGGTATTATTCGGGCAGTGAACAAATAGCCCAAACAGTGCTTTTTGCAAATAGCCCACTTTCTAATGGTTTTTTGACATTTGTTAGTTTGTTTGCAATTTGGTTCCAATTTGCAAGTGTGTTATTGCTTATTATATATCCATATTTTAAGGACAATAAGACAATAGTTCATTTTGTAAAGTTTTTTGCTTTGCCCGTAAGTTTATTAAACTTGTTAACATTTGTTCCACAAATTTGGGGAATTGGAGGAATGGGTGTTATCCAACACTTTGATGGAAGAACACTTATTTATGCACTTATGCTTGGTGTTTGCCTTATGTATTCATTTATGATATTTTGGCAAAATGGCAGATTCAGTTCAACAAAAAAGTTATGGATAGCATATTCTTGCCTTATTGTTCCAATGTTGTTTTGCACAATACCAAACTATACTTTCCAACTTTTGTTTGGATATGGCAATGTTACCGAAACCGTAAAAAAATTGTCGCTTTATCATAGATTTGTTTTATACTTATCAGTTATTATTCCTTTTGTTATATATTTCTTGCTTCGAAACAAAAGTAAGGATTTTATAAAACTATGCTTGGTGTATATCGCACTTGGCACAATGATAATATATACAAGAAGTTACACTTTTGAAACTTTATTACATCCAACATCTTGGCCTTTGCACCTTTGCAACACTGCAATGTTTTTGGTGCCATTGTGTCTTATTTTTAAAATGGACAAGTTGTTCTACTTTACGCTTTTCATAAATGTTTTTGGTGCATTCCTTGCAATGATAATGCCAAACTATAATGATGCATATATGCTCAGTTCAAGAATTGTCAACTTTTGGGTAAATCACTATTGTGCGTTTTTTATGCCAGTTCTAATT
>CAMEUD010000097.1 GCA_945937975.1 uncultured Clostridia bacterium | reverse complement strand
GAATATTCAAAACTTCCATTTATGCATCCAGGAATCAGTGCTGATATTATAAATACAAAAACAGATGAAATCATTGGTAGTTTCGGTAAAGTTCATCCAAAGGTATGTAAAAACTTTGATATTCAAGAACATACATTCTATGCTGAATTAAATTTGGATATTATTACTTCTTTAAAAGAGAAAAAACATGAAGTAAAAATGCTTTCAAAATTCCCAGCAGTTGACAGAGACCTTGCTATTGTATGTGATGAAAGTGTTACAGTTGAGCAAATATTAGAATGTGTTAAAAAATCTTGTGGAAAATTATATTATTCATCAAATGTATTTGATATTTACAGAAGTGAACAACTTGGAGAAAATAAGAAAAGTATAGCATTTTCATTTAAACTCATTAGTTATGATAAAACTTTAACAGATGAAGAAATAAATCAAACTGTTAATAAAATTTTAAAAGATTTAAAATATAAACTTGGAGCAGTTCTTAGATGATATATTTAGATAATGCAGCAACAACAAAAGCATTGCCAGAAGTCGTTAAAGAATATAATAAATATGCAGAAGAATTATTTTTTAATCCTTCTGCTATTTATCACGAAGGGGTTTCTGTTAAGGCTGACATAGAAGATGCAAAAAATGAAATATTAAAGGTTCTAGGAACGAATAAAGGCAATATCATTTTTACATCATCAGCAACAGAATCTAATAATTTGGCAATTTTTGGAAGTTATAGAAGTAATTTTAAAAAAGTTATTTTTTCAGTAGAAGAACATCCATCTGTATATAATGTTGCACTAGAATTAAAAAATAGAAATGTTAATGTTGATTTTTGCCCATTATCTCAAAATGGTCAAGTTGATTATGATAAATTAGAGCAAATGTTAGATGAAAATGTTGGACTAATTTCAATAATGCATGTAAATAATGAAACAGGTGCAATCAATGACTTAAAAAAAATATATGATTTAAAAATGAAAAAATGTCCAAAGGCAATTTTTCATGTTGATGGGGTTCAAGCATTTTCAAAGATAAAAATAAATCTTGATTATTTTGGTGTTGATTTATATACAATAAGTGGACATAAAATATTTGGACCAAAAGGAATATCTGCATTGTTTGTAAAGAATGGCATTGTTTTAAAACCAATTATGTTTGGTGGTGGACAAGAAAATAATTTAAGGTCAGGAACTGAAAATGTTCCAGCAATTATGGGACTTAAAGTCGCTGTTCAAAGTATAGGAGATATAAAAAAGCATTTTGAATATGTAAAATCCTTAAAAGACAAATTTATTGAAAACTTAAATGGTATAGCTTGTACATTTAATACAACAAATGAAAATTCGCCATATGTTTTAAGCATCAGTTTTAAAGGTGTAAAGGGGGAAACGCTTGTTCATATGATGGAACAATATAATATACTTATAAGCACAGGTAGTGCTTGTTCAAGCAAAAAAGCAGGGAACAGAGTGCTTGAAGCATTGGGGGTAAATCATAACGACATAATAGGTAGCATAAGAATAAGTTTTTCTCGTTTTAATACTATTGAAGAAGTTGATTTTGCTTCAAAAATGTTAAAAAAATGCTATCTTGAATTGATAGAGAAATTGAGGTAAGAATGAAAAAAGTAATTTTGTTAAGATTTGGAGAATTATATCTTAAAGGCAAGAATCGAGGTTTCTTTGAAAAAACATTAATCTCTAATATAAGACATTCCCTAAAAGACATAGATTGTAAAGTTACCAAAGCAACAGGAAGATATGTTGTGTCAGATTATGATGAAATTGATGAGATTTCTATTATAGATAAATTGACCAAAGTCTTTGGTCTTGTATCTTTATCTCCAGCTATTGAACTAGAAACAAACAAAGATGAAATAGATAAATATGTTTCAACTATAAAACTTAATGTGAATACCTTTAGGGTTTCAGTTATTAGGGCAGACAAAACTTTCCCAGTTCAATCAAATATATATGAAAGAGAACTTGGTGCAATTATTTTGAAAAATAATGCTAATTTAAAAGTTAGTCTTAAAGATTTTGATGAAGAAGTTGTTGTTGATATAAGGGAAAGTGGCAAAACTTACATTCTTTCATCAAAAATAGAATGTGAAGGTGGTATGCCACTTGGAACAGCAGGAAAAAGTTTGTTATTGCTTTCTGGGGGAATTGATAGTCCTGTTGCTGGTTATATGATTGCAAAGCGTGGTATGAAGATAAGTGCGATTCATTTTCATAGTTTTCCTTATACAAGTGAAATGGCAAAACAAAAAGTAATTAAGTTGGCAAAATTGATTACCCCATATTGTGGAAATATTAAATTATATATGGTTCCTTTCACAAAAATTCAAGAAGAAATTCATAAACATTGTGCACCTGAGTTTATGATAACAATTATGCGCAGAATAATGATGAAAATTTCTGCTAAAGTAGCAAAAATTGCAAACTGCAAAGCAATTATTACAGGAGAAAATTTGGGGCAAGTTGCAAGCCAAACAGTTGAAAGTATGACTGTAACTAATTTTTCACAAACTGTGTATCCAATTTTCAGACCTTTAATTGCTTTTGATAAAAAAGATATAATAGAAATATCGAGGAAAATTGGGACATATGAAACATCAATTTTACCTTATGAAGATTGCTGTACTGTATTCCTTCCCAAAAATCCAGTAATTAAACCAAAAATGGAAAAAGTGATTTATGAAGAATCAAAACTAGATATTGATAATTTAGTTAATGAAGCTGTTAAAAATTTAGAAGTAATTGATTGCTAATTTTTGTTGACAAACTTTAAAAAGTTAATTAAACTATTTTTGTAAATTAAAGTTTACGATATAATGGTCGATTATATAAATAAGTTGTAGTAAGTTTTAGGGGAATTTGCTACAAAAAGAAAAAGGAAACAATAATGAGCAATATGTTTAATGCACTATGTGCAATTAGTACAGTTGCTTCGGTTTTTATAGGACTTGGCGCTTTATTATTAGGCGTTGTTGGTGGTTACTTTTTAACATATTTAATTAATACAAAAAAGATGGCAAAAGGTAAGGCTAATGCTGTTAAAATTATTGAGGAAGCCTATGCTGAAGCAAAAACTGTAAAAAAAGAAGCAATCTTGGAAGCAAAAGAAGAAATTGTAAAACTAAAACAAGATGCTGATAGAGAATTAAAAGAAAGAAGAGTTGAACTACAAAAAACAGAAGATAGATTAACTCAAAAAGAAGATTTTATTGACAAAAAAGACTTAAATCTTGATAAAAAACAAGAAGAACTTGACCGTCAAAAAAAGATTGTTGATGAAAAGTTGGAACAATTAACAAACCAACTTGATGAACAAGAACAAATTAAGAAAAATATGATTGTTGAACTTGAAAAAGTTGCAGCATTAAAAAAAGAAGATGCAAAGCAAATTTTGATAAATTCAATGGTCGATGATGCAAGAAAAGATGCAGCAAAAACAGTAAAAAATATTGAAGAAACTGCAATTCAAGAAGCAAACAAAAAAGCACAAAACATTGTCGCATTAGCAATTCAAAGATGTGCAACTGATATGACAAGTGAAACTACAACTTCATCAGTATCAATCCCTAATGATGATATGAAGGGTAGAGTAATTGGTCGTGAAGGTAGAAATATTAGAGCGATTGAAAATGCTACAGGTGTTGATTTAATTGTTGATGATACACCAGAGACAATAACAGTTTCATGTTTTGACCCAATAAGAAGGGAAGTTGCAAGATTAGCACTTGAAAAATTGATTTTGGATGGAAGAATTCATCCAACAAGAATTGAAGAAATAGTACAAAAATGTCAAAGAGATGTTGACCAAACAATAAAAGAAGCAGGTGAACAAGCAGTTGATGAAGCTGGTATTTACAATATGCACCCTGAACTTGTTAAAATTTTAGGAAGATTAAAATATAGAACAAGTTATGGACAAAATGTTCTTAAACATAGTTTGGAAACTTGTTATTTTGCAGGATTACTTGCATCAGAAATAGGTGCAGATGTAAAAATTGCAAAGCGTGGTGGATTACTTCACGATATAGGGAAAGCACTTGACCATGAAGTTGAAGGAACTCATGTTTCTATCGGTGTTGAACTTGCAAAGAAATATAAAGAATCTCCAGAAGTTATTCATTGTATTGAAGCTCACCATTTTGATGTTGAATTTCATAGTGTTGAAGCAATCCTTGTTCAAGTTGCTGATGCAATTTCAAGTTCAAGACCTGGTGCAAGAAGAGAAAGTTTGGATGCATATGTAAAGCGTCTTGAAAAGTTGGAAGAAATTTCAAATTCATTTAAAGGTGTTGAAAAGTCTTATGCAATTCAAGCTGGTAGAGAAGTTAGAATTATTGTAAAACCTGAAGAAATTTCAGATGCAGATGCAATGTTCCTTGCAAAAGATATAGCAAAGAAGATTGAAGAAGAAATGGAATATCCAGGACAAATTAAAGTTAATGTAATTCGTGAAAGTAGATTTTCT
>CAMEUD010000096.1 GCA_945937975.1 uncultured Clostridia bacterium | reverse complement strand
CACTTTGTACAAATATATTGGCGATAGAAATAAACACAGTTACAATTGCAACAGGAAATGAATTTAATCAAGAATTTACATTCAGTTTCTGGTTAAATAACAAAACTCCTTCAATTCAAGTTTCTATTGGCGAAAATGAAGAAACAACTGACACAATTAAAGTATTGTTTAACACAGCAAACCTTATTGAAGATGTTGGCGACTGCGTATTAAAAATAACAGGACAAAAAAACCTTAACCTTAACAGTGAGGCACTTGCCAACAATAAGATAAAGAGCACATACGAAATTGAATTAACCGAAAAAGGTACTTACTTTATTCAATTATATAGTGAAAGTGGTAAACTTTTATATTCATATAGAGTTGTTAAAAATGAACCACTTAATGCAGTATCAATAATTGTTATAGTTGTTGTTTGCGTTGTTGTTATTGGCTTAACAGTTACATTCATTCTTTTAAGAAAGAAAATGAAGATAAGATAACAAATGAAAAAAAGATGTTCAAACGAACATCTTTTTTCTAATTATGTTTTATTTGATCCAATCTTTTGAATAAATGATTTATCTTTGTGAGTTGTTGTTAAATAAATTGCATTTGTTTTTGCATCAGTTAAATAAGTAGAATTCCAAAATTTAAAAAAAAGAGAAAGTTTTTTACTTTCTCTTATATTTTTTGTAATAAAAATGATTATTAGTTTTGTGCCAAGTATTTTACAATAGAACTAGCACCTATTGCACCATCACTGCAAGCAGTTACAATTTGCTTTAATAAACCATTAGAGACATCTCCACCTGCAAAAACACCATTGATGTTAGTTTGTTTTTGGTCATTAACTTTTATATATCCTTTTCCATCAAGTTCAATACCTGACATAAAACCTGTATCAGGTTTTCTTCCAATAGCGATAAACAATGCAGAAACATCAATAGCAGATGTTGCATCTGTGATTTTGTTATGAACAACAATGCTTTCCAATTTTTCTTCGCCACAAAGGCCAACAACTTCACTGTTTAGAATAAATTTAACAATGCCTGCCTTTTCCAAATCTCTTACCTTTTGAACTGATATTTCATCGGCAGTAAAAACTTCTCGTCTGTGAATTAGATACACAGTTTTTGCTATATTGCTTAAATATATACAATCTTCAATGGAAACATTCCCCCCACCAACAATAGCAACATCTTTGCCTTTGAATAGTGCACCATCACAAGTTGCACAATAACTGATACCTTTATTGATAAACTTTTTTTCATTTTCAACTTGAAGTGGTTTTACATATGCACCTGTGGACACATATACAGTTTTTGCTGTGTATTCGCCTTTATTGGTTTTTACAATTTTTTCATTGCCTGATAAATCACAAGTGATAACTTCTTCAAATTTTATTTCAGTTCCAAGTTCCTTTATTTGTTCAAACATACTTGTTGCAAGTGTAACACCATCAACATTTTTAAATGCTGGATAGTTTTCAATGCTTTTAGTTAAAACCACTTGTCCACCTGGCATTGATTTTTCAAGTACTAACACTTTTTTGCCTGCACGCTTTAGATATATTGCACAAGTCATTCCACTTGGACCACAACCAATAATAATACAATCGTACATAGTTTTTCCCTTTTTTTTAGTATATGTCAAAACAAGAAAAAAAACAAACAACTTTTTATCATTGTTTGCTTTTATTCTTTAATTTAATGTATTATACAGTCCATTTAGTTCTTTCAAATGATGTTTTTCTTGTTCCAATATATATGTTATCACTCGTTTTACTTGTTCGTTTGTTAAAACTTTTAACATATTTGTATATTCTCTTATTGCTGTTTCTTCACCTTGAATTGAAATTTTTAGCATCAAATTTGTGTCTGTGCAATAGTTGACATATCTTGATGAATAAAACAAATCTCTTTGTGGTGGAAATGTTGTGTAAATTGGAGCAACACCCAATCTAATCAAAGTTCTCCCAAGCAAATTAAAATGTTCCATTTCTTCTTTTGCTATATGTCTTAATGTTCCAGAAATGTTATTCTGCCCCAAACTTTCAAATACAGTTGCTTGATAAAGATATTCGAGTATTGCGTTAAGTTCACCACATCTCCCAGCATATGCAGGAGAAATTATACGAGCAGACCTTAGGTCTTGAGTTATGCTTTCTAAATCGTATGTATTATCATTTGTAAGATTTGGCTTATTTTCGCCAAGTTTATCATCATTAACATTATTTTCACTTTCACCCATAAAAAACTCCCTATACTATATATGTATAGAGAGCTTGGTGTGTTAATTTTTATCTTTGTCCTTGTATTCTTGCAATTTGTCCAATAATTGAGTGATTTGTTCGTTTGATAAAACAGGTTCTCTTTCATTTGAATTGTTATCATTACTATCATATCGCAAAAGATTATTAAGTGAATTGTTTTTTATATCATACAACTTGTTTCTAATAGTTTTTAAATCATAACTCAACATTGCAATAAAATCTACATAAATATATCCAATAATCGGGAAATAAATTGCCATAAGCAAAATTATTACTCCTGCTATTATTTGGTCTAAATATGACCATATGGCTCCAACCACAATATAATATATGGCAAGTGCCCCAACTAAAAATGCAAGTATTATAATTGTGGTTTTGATAAAATCAATAAACCTAAATAATTTTTCATCACTATTTTTAAACATAATTTTTCTCCTTTATTATCTCTATAGAGATATATACGCATATTATATCTCCAAAGGGATATAATGTCAAGTAATGGAAATAAAAATATCTCAAAGAATTTATGAACTTATGAAAGAACAGAACTTAACACAAACAAAACTGGCAAATGCTCTTTGTATGCACCAAAGTAATGTCAGTGAATGGTTAAGTGGGAAAAAAGAACCAAGTATCACAAGTTTGTGGCTTCTTGCCGATTTCTTTAATGTTGATGTTGACTACCTTATTGGTAGAAAAGATTATTAAAAAACTCAAAGTATCATACTTTGAGTTTTTTATTTTAGAAAATAAAATACATTAGTTTTTATTTAATATTTAGTTATTAAGCATATTTTTAAGCTCACCTTTTTTATGCTCCTTGTAATGACTGCAAATTTGTATTTAAAAACATGATGTTTAAAAAACAAAAAAACGCAAAATTTGGCGACATATTCAAGGCTCGCATAATAAATGCCGGCAGGAGTTTGGTTACCCAAATGACTGTCGGCATTTTGTTATGCAGAAACAAAGAAAATTATTTAATAAAAAACACAAAACTAATCGCAAGAACAAGGCTCGGTGAGTTCACACACGAATTTTTTAATATATTCACATAGTTTATTTAAAGTAAAAAAAACAAAAATTATGTGGTATATTCGAGGCTCGCTTGGTATTTGCACGCAGGAGTTTGCCTACGCAAATGACTGTGTGCAAATTGCCAAGTAGAAACAAAGAAAATTATTTAATAAAAAACGCAAAATTAATCGCAAGAACAAGGCTCGGTGAGTTCACACACGAAGGAGTTTAGTTCCCTAAATGACTTTGTGTGTGATGCTTGCCAGCAAACGAAGTTATTGCGAATTAATTTTGCGTTTTTTTAGACGTTGAAACGGAATAACATTATATCCCCATCTTCCACAACATAATCTTTACCTTCAATTCTAACTTTGCCCTTTTCACGAGCATTATTATATGAACCAGCTTCGATTAAATCATCATACTTTACAACTTCGGCTTTTATAAAACCTTTTTCAAAATCTGTATGAATTTTTCCTGCGGCTTGTGGTGCTTTTGTTCCCTTTTTGATTGTCCAAGCACGAACTTCTGTTTCTCCTGCTGTTAAATAACTCATAAGTCCAAGTAAACTATATGATGCTGTAACCAACTTGTCTAGTCCACTTTCTTTTATTCCAAGTTCTTCCTTGAACATTTCTCTTTCATCTTTGTCAAGTTTTGTTAATTCTTCTTCAATTTTTGCACAAAGTGCGATTGTTTCAGCGCCTTCATTTTTTGCATATTCACGAACTTTTTTTACATATTCATTATCTTCATTTCCAATATCGTTTTCAGAAATGTTTGCACAATATATAACAGGTTTTGTTGTTAGCAAGAAAAATGAATTAACTATTTTTTGGTCTTCTTCATCAGTAAATTTTACTGTTCTTGCACATTTACCTTCTTCCAAAGCCGTTTTTAACTTTAACAAAATAGCAAGTTCTTTTTCGCTTTGTTTTTCGCCAACACGAGCAAGTCTGTATAATTTATCATAACGCTTTGAAACAGTGTCCAAATCGCTTAAAATAAGCTCTAAATTGATTATTTCAATATCTCTAATTGGGTCAACAGTTGCGTTAACATTTATAATGTTAGGGTCGTCAAAGCAACGGACAACATGACATATTGCATCAACTTCTCTTATATGGCTTAAAAACTTATTCCCAAGTCCTTCACCTTTACTTGCTCCCGCAACCAGTCCTGCAATATCAACCAATTCTATTGCTGCTGGCGTAATGTTTTTTTTGTTAGACATTTTTGCCAAAACATTCAATCTTTCATCTT
>CAMEUD010000095.1 GCA_945937975.1 uncultured Clostridia bacterium | reverse complement strand
AATCACTAAAAAAGATTTAATTGGTCTGCTTGATTATTACACAGAAATTGAAAACTTTTATAATTTAAACAAATCGAGCAGTGAAAAAACTGACCTTGCAGAAATGCAAAAACTAATACTTAACTTTAATTCATATGAAAAAATGAATTCTACCCTACTTAATAACAAGTTTATGTTACTTAAAGTTGGTGAAAAAACTGATACTGAAATTAAAGACATCATTGGTTACAGCGAAATATCAAAATATCAAGTTAATGAACAAATACAAATTTACGATTATTTAATTCAAAATAATAAATTTGACTATAACTATTTAAAATCATTTAACTTCAACACCAATTCCGGTGAAACAACAAATGCATATGATTACACAATCTATACAATGCAAATACTTAACATTCTTATAATTATCTTCACAATTTTCTATGCTTGCAGTAGTATTGCAGGCGACCAAACAAGTGGTACAATGAAAATGATTGCAATACGACCTTACACAAGAACAAAACTTTTTGCAGGAAAATTCCTTTCATGTGTAATGTTTGGAACAATGCTTTCAGTTATTGCATTCTTTGCTTCATTCATTGTTGGAATAATATCTTTTGGACTTCCTATGATGAATTGTTTGGTTGTGTTTGATGCTAGAATTATTGTAACAATCAACCCAATCTTATTATTGTTAATTTATCTATTATCTTGCATTGTAAACTTATTGTTCTATATCACACTTGCAATGTTTGTTTGCTTAATCTTTAAATCAAACACATTATCAGTTTTCTTGACATCAATACTCTATGGAGCACAGTTAGTACTTTGTGGGGCTGTTAATCAAGTATGGCTAAAATACACACCTTTTGCCCACTTTGACATTTTCAAATATTTTGGTAATAGTTCTTTTGGATTTTTGAAAATGAATATACTACCAGATACTAACTTTGCAGTAAGTGGACTGATACTTGGACTTATGATTGTTGTTATGAATATCATTTCAAACTTCATATTCCAAAAACGAGATATAACATAAAAGTTATCACATAAAAAAGAGATTTGAATTTTATCAAATCTCTTTTTATTGTTTTAAATAATCTTTGAGTAATTGAACATTCTCACTTGCATATTTTACGCACGCTTGGTGTTGTTCATCTACCCTTTTTGTGCCATGGGTTTTGCTATTAAGGAAATGTATACATGTGTGTCCACCTTCACCATTATCTGTTTGAATGTCAAAGCCATGTGGCATACCATTTGTTGAGCCTGCATAGAAATTGCCATTAATTTCAACCCAAACAGGTCTTCTTGCCCATGACCATTCATTGCCGTACACACTTTTGAATATAGCAGTATTTTTCTTGTCTATTGTTTGCACATCTGCGTGATTGTAACCACCAAATCTTTTTACATAATACTCTGTTTTACTTTTTATGTCAATTACTCTAACAACAACATATTTTGTAAAATGTTCATTCATAAAATCGAACCAATCAAGTGATAGAACTTTTACATTTGTTTCATCAACATTTGTGTTATGATTTTCGTCTTCATACTTATCATTTATTTTTTGTTGGTCGCCTGCAAAAATTGTGTTCGACCCAAAAAAATTTGGATAAGGACAAAAACTTCCAAAACACAATGATATAAATAATATGCTAAATACAACACTTACTAATTTTGAATTCATATTTGTATTTTGCTTTATTTTTTAATTTTTATTAATATTTGATAATAAAACATATTAATATTTAATAAATATATTAATATGAAACAAATAAAAATAATATTTTTAATTATTGGAACTATTATTGGTGCTGGATTTATTTCTGGAAAAGAGATTTTTGAATTTTTTAGTAAATTTGGTTTTTATTCTTATTTAATTATTATACCAATGTTTTTTTGTTTATATTTTTTTATTACAAAATTACTTTTAATTGGTGCAAAAAATAAAATAAATAATATTGAACAATTAAATATTTTAATTTTTAAAAAAGATAAAAAAATAATTAAACTCTTTACTTTTTTATCTTTTATTATTTTGTCATCCACAATGATAAGTGCAATAAACACATCCTTTAATGTTGAGTGGTTATCACCAAAACATTTTTTAAACTTGGCACTCTTGCTTGTTATTTCTTGCATTGTTTTGCACTACGACATATCAAGTTTGCTTAATATTTGTGGTCTATTGTTACCTGTTGTGCTATGTGTTTTGATACTTATCTGTTTTGTGAATTTTAATGCACCACAAAACATTACTCTTGGCAATGTTATTCTTATGCCATACAATGCTTTAAACTATATTTGCAGAAATATTTTTTTATCGTACTTTGTGATTTCAAAATCTTCATATGGATTAAATGAAAAACAATGCAAAAGAGTTGGCTTTTTTTCATCGTTAATATTGTGTATTATTATGATACTGATAATAACTTGTGAATTGGGCAACTTCAAGTCATTAGGTTTTGCAATGCCATTACTTTTTCTTGCAAGCAAAAATAATGTTTTGTATATCATATATTTTTGTTGCATACATGTCGCCATCTTAACAACATTATTTTCAACACTCCTATCGTTAAAATCTTTCTTTAATTTTAAGACAAAAGCAATAAATAACATTTTACCTATACTCATTTGCATTGTTTTGAGTTTAATTAAATTTGAAACATTTGTAACTATTCTCTACCCGATAGTTGGGTTATTAGGTTTTTACTTTTGTTATGTGTTAGCGTTTTCTAACTTTTCTTTCCAAAATTCCAACAAACATATACATAAGGCAAGCGATAAGACACAGAACAAGAGTACTTGACATTACCAAATCAAGATTAAACACTTGACCACCATAGACAATCAAATAGCCAAGTCCTGCTTTACTAACAAGATACTCTCCCATTATTGTCCCAACCCAACTCATTCCAACATTAATCTTTAGCACTGACACAAAATCTACAAAAGCATTTGGAATAATGAGTTTGAACAATATTTGAAATTTATTTGCACCCATTGACTTCATTAGTGCAATTTTATCTTTATCGCAATTTAGAAAAGCAGAAAGCATTGAAAGTGTTGTAATTACAATACAAATAAGTATACACATTGTAATTATTGCACTTGTGCCTGCTCCAACCCAGATTATTATAACTGGTCCTAGTGCAATTTTTGGCAGTGCATTTAATACCACAATGTATGGGTCTAATATTTTTCTTAATTTTTCACTCCACCAAAGTAGAATTGCAATAAAGACTCCCAAAAATGTGGCAAGTAAAAACCCAATTAGTGTTTCATAAACTGTAACTCCAATATGATATATCAAATTCCCTGTAGAAAATGTTTCTATCATAGTTTTTATCATTCGTGATGGTGAACTTAAAAAGAATGGATCCATTATATTTGTCATTGTCAGAATTTCCCACAGACCTAGAACCAAAACAAGAATAAAAATTTGTGCAACTATTGTTGTAATCTTGTCTGCCCTTATTCTTTTTAGATATTTCTTATGTTCATTTGTGTATGCTACTATCGTCTTTTTTTTCATTTGATAACTCCTTCCAAATTAAATCAAAATACTTTGAAAAATCTTTATGCTCTCTTTTTTCAAGCGGAGTTAGATTTTTTGGTAAATCAATAACAATTATGCATTTTACTTTTGCTGGGCGTTTTGTTAATACCAAAACTCTATCCGACATTGAAATTGCTTCGCTTATATCGTGAGTTACGGCAATAACGGTTTGTTTTTCTTTTGTGATTATGGAATGTACATCATCGCAAACATTAAGTTTTGTTTGATAATCAAGTGCAGAAAATGGTTCATCAAGCAAAAGTATCTTTGGTTCAAGACACAGAGTTCTTATTAATGCTGCTCTTTGTCGCATACCACCAGAAAGTTCACTTGGATAACTGTTTCTAAAATCATATAAACCATATTGCTTTAAAAGATAGTTCACTCTTTTTATACATTCTTCATCTTTTGTTTTCTTTTTTAATTCAAGTCCCAGCGTAACATTTTTGTAAATTGTTCGCCATTCAAATAGTTGGTCTCTTTGAAACATATAGCCAATGTCAACATTTTTACCAATCTTTTCACCATCAAGCAACACTTCTCCTTTTGATGGTTTTAGCAAGCCTGAAATTAGTGAAAGAATAGTTGTTTTCCCACAACCACTTGGACCAACAATGCTTAAATATTCGTGCTTGTTCGCTGAAAAACTTAAATCATCAAGTGCAAGCGTTTCGCCTTCTTTTGTATGATAAGAAAGTGATATATTGTTTAATTTTAGGTAATCTTTCATTTGTATATTACTCCTCAAACCATTGTACTTAAAATGCAAAAAAAATGTTAAAAAAAAGAGCAATTTTTGTTGCTCTTTTTTGTTTGATTTTTGTTAATTAAAATATTTCATAACTTTGTTTGCAATCTTTGTGTCTACAACACTATCAAATTCAACTTTTTTGTCAAGTTCACCTGCTGAAATGATTATATCTTGCAATCTATCAAATGCTTGTTTTGTCATTGCAGGATTATCTACCCAAGCATCAACATCAATGTAACTTTGAATTGATTTTACAATACTTTCATCACTTATTCCACTGAATGATGGTTTTAAACTTGTTTTAATTTCATCTACTGATGCTTTAAGCAAAAATTTGTATCCACGATAAACTGCTCTTAAAAATCTTTCTGCCAATTTTTCGTTTTCTTCCAAAAATCCCTTTTTGGCAGTAAATGCTGTGTATGGTACTTCACCACTTACAGTTCCAACACTTGCAACAATGCTATAACCTTTGTTCGCACAAAGTTCACTTGCTGTTGG
>CAMEUD010000094.1 GCA_945937975.1 uncultured Clostridia bacterium | reverse complement strand
GTTGATAGGTCAGAGGTGGAAGCACAGTAATGTGTGTAGCTGACTGATACTAATAGGTCGAGGGCTTAATCACAACAGTTTGTGAAAACAAATTGTAAACATATTTGGTATATATAGTGATTAGCATAAATAATTCGGTTTTAACTTTTCTAAATATGCAGTTGTCAAGGTACTATATGACAATTTGATATTTCGTATTCGAAAGAATATTAAATATACCATTTCTGGTGACAATAGAGCAAAGGTCCACCTGTTCTCATCCCGAACACAGAAGTTAAGCTTTGCATCGCCGAAAATACTTGGTTGGAGACGGCCTGGTAAGATAGGACATTGCCAGAAAACTAAAAGAAGAACAACGAAAGTTGTTCTTTTTTTTTACTTTATAATAAAACTTAACTTTTGTTTTTATACTTTTTAAAGTTAAGATAGTTTTTAATTTTGTCAGTTATAAAACATTTTATATATTTGTTTTTTGGGGGTTTATTGCTATATAAAGTTGTACAACTGAAAATTTGAATAAATATGTGGAAAATAATAGTATTAATTTTGGCTTATTCTTAAATGCTGAATACAATATTACACATTTGTTTCACCATCTAACAATTCTGCGATGTATGGCAAAGAGACAAATTTACGAACAAGTTTTAGTATAGCTAATTATAATGATTTATTACTTAAGACTTGACCCTTTAATCCAAAATTCAAATATAAAATTTTCTAATTTTAGAATTTTTGAAAGTGTTACACAAGATCCATGTGAAAAAGAAGAATATAATGGTGAAACTTATGGAACATTACCACAACCAACAAAAGAAGGACATACATTCGCAGGGTGGTACACACAAGCAAATGGTGGGACTCAGATAAAAGATATTAGTATTGTTTCTTTAACTGAAAATAAAACATTGTATGCTCATTGGAATTAAAAATATCCAGCAAAATGCTAGATATTTTTATAGTAAAACAAATTTATTTTTATCAAAGTCAATTAATTTATCTTTTTTCATCTTGGAAAGAGTTAAAGATAATGCACTCCTATCAACTGCCAAAAAGTCTGCCATTTCTTGTCTGGAATAAGGTAACAGTATATATTTTGTGTTTTGTTCTTTTTCCAAAGATTTTAACAGTAAAAGCACTTTTTCTTTTGTTGACCTTTCTGAAAGTATGTTTATTATTTGTTGTTTATTTTTCAACATATCTACCATATGGGAAACAAGATTATTTAAAAATATCTTGTGCCTATAACAGTTATTTTCGCAAGGAGTATTGACAATATACTTATTAAGAAACATAACTTCAGTTTTTTTATTCGCAACGATAGTTGTGTTATATGAACTTGATTTTGAAAATAATTCGACATCTCCATATATTGAGCCATTGGTTAATTTTTCTTGCAAGTTAGTATTGCCATTTTGCATATATTTTACAACACTTGCTTGACCTTGGACAATTAAAATTAAATTATCAAATCTATCCATATTATTTGCGATTATATCATTCTTTTCATAGGTTTGAACCTTTGATTTAAAACAAAAAGTAAGGGCTTTTATGTCATTTTTATCAAGTCCTTTAAAGATATTAAAATCGCAAACCTTGTCCCAAATATTCATAGAATCTTTTTATTTTGTTGTTTTTACAACCAAATTTTCAAGAAAAGTGTAGTAGAATACTACCGAAATGTCAATCATTTTGGGAGGAGTTATGAAAATAATCAAAAGAAGTGGACAGGAAATGGAATTTTGTCCAGAAAAAATTAAGAATGCAATAATAAAGGCAAATTTGTCAATTTTGGAAGAGCATAAAAGACTAACAAACTCTCAAATTGAGAATATTGTAAACAATGTAACAAAAGAATGTGAAGAACTTGGCAGAGCAACAAGTGTTGAAGAGATACAAGACTTTGTTGAAGTTGAAATTATGAAGTGTGGGGCATATGAAGTTGCCAAAAGTTATATTACTTATCGTTACAAAAGGGAACTTGTAAGAAAGTCTAACACAACTGATAAACAAATACTTTCATTGATTGAAAGCAATAATGAAGAAGTCAAGCAAGAGAACGCAAACAAAAATCCAACAGTTGGAAGTGTTCAAAGAGATTATATGGCAGGAGAAGTAAGCAAAGATATTACAAAAAGATTTTTGCTTCCAGAAGACATTGTAAAAGCCCACGAAGAAGGACTTATTCATTTTCACGATGCCGATTATTTTGCACAGCATATTCACAATTGTGATTTAATCAATCTTGAAGATATGCTTCAAAATGGGACAGTTATTAGTGGTACAATGATAGAAAAACCACATTCATTTTCAACAGCTTGTAACATCGCAACACAAATTATTGCACAGGTTGCAAGCAGTCAATATGGTGGTCAAAGTATTTCACTTGCACATCTTGCAACTTTTGTGGATATATCACGAAAGAAAATACTAAAAGAAGTTGAAAAAGAATTTGAAGAAAATGGTTTGCAACGTGACGCAAATAAAATAAACAACATTGTTGCAAGAAGATTAAAAAATGAAATAAACAAGGGTATACAAACAATTCAATATCAAGTTGTAACTCTTATGACAACAAATGGTCAAGCACCATTTATTACAATATTTATGTATCTTGGCGAAGCAAAAAACGAACAAGAGAAAAAAGATTTAGCGCTTATGATAGAAGAAGTGCTTAATCAAAGAATTCAAGGGGTTAAGAACGAAAAAGGAGTTTATGTTACACCAGCATTTCCAAAACTCATTTATGTTTTGGAAGAACAAAACATTCATGAAGATTCGCCATATTTTTACTTGACTGAACTTGCTGCAAAATGTACAGCAAAAAGAATGGTTCCTGACTATATTTCAGAAAAGAAAATGCTTGAATTAAAAATAGACAAAAATGGCGAGGGGCATTGTTATACTTGTATGGGTTGCAGAAGTTTCTTAACGCCTTATGTTGATGAAAATGGCAAACCAAAGTATTATGGAAGATTTAATCAAGGTGTTGTTACTGTAAATCTTATTGATATAGCGCTATCAAGTGATAGAGATATAAACAAATTTTGGAAAATATTTGATGAAAGAATGGAACTTTGCCACAGAGCATTAAGATTAAGGCACGAAAGACTTAAGGGTACAAAATCGGACATTGCACCAATACTTTGGCAATACGGAGCACTTGCAAGACTTAACAAAGGCGAAAAGATTGACAAACTTTTGTATGGTGGTTATTCAACTTTGTCGCTTGGATATGCTGGGCTTTGGGAAACCGTTTATGCACTTTCCGGCAAAAAGTTGACCGAAAAAGAAGGCAAAGAACTTGGACTTGAAATTATGCGTAAACTTAATGAATACACAAAAAAATGGAAAGATGCCGAAAATATTGATTATTCACTATATGGCACACCACTTGAAAGCACAACATATAAATTTGCAAAATGCTTGCAAAAAAGATTTGGAATAATTGAAGGAATTACAGACAAGAACTATATAACAAATTCATACCATGTTCATGTAACCGAACCAATTGATGCTTTTAGTAAATTGAAACTTGAAAGTGAGTTCCAAGAATTAAGCCCCGGTGGTGCAATAAGTTACGTTGAAGTTCCAAATATGCAAAACAATGTTAAAGCGGTTGTAAAAGTTATGCAATATATTTATGACAACATTATGTATGCAGAACTCAACACAAAAAGTGATTATTGCCAAGTGTGTGGTTTTGATGGTGAAATTCAAATTGTTGAAGAAGATGGTAAACTTGTTTGGGAATGCCCACAATGCAAAAATCGTGACCAGTCAAAAATGAATGTTGCAAGAAGAACGTGTGGATACATTGGTTCGCAATATTGGAACCAAGGCAGAACACAAGAAATAAAAGACAGAGTATTACACTTGTAGGAAAAAATATGAACTATTCAGTAATAAAGAAAACAGATATAGCCGATGGTGAAGGTGTTAGAGTAACGTTGTTTGTTTCTGGATGCCGAAATATGTGCAAGGGATGTTTTCAACCTTGCACTTGGAATTTTGAATATGGTCAACCATTTACAGACAAAACTGTAGAGGAAATTTTGGAAGCATTATCTTTTGACTATATTCAAGGACTCACTCTTCTTGGGGGTGAACCCTTTGAACCAGAAAATCAAAAAGATTTGCTAAATCTTTTAAAAATTGTAAAAGAAAAATATCCACAAAAAGATGTTTGGTGTTTTACAGGCTTTTCATTAGACAAAGAAATATTGGGTGATAGCAGAGCAAATACAGAAACAGCAAAAGAAATGTTAAAATATATTGACATTTTGGTTGATGGAAGATTTGTTGAAAAAGAAAAAGATTTAACACTAAATTTTCGTGGCTCAAGAAATCAAAGGATAATACTTGTTAAAGAAACATTAGAAAGTGGGAAAATTATTTTAAGCAATTTGAATTAAAAGTAATATGATAATTAAATATTAAATAAAAAGAGAGAGTATAAAATCAAATTTACTGATTGAAATTATACTCTTTTTTATTTTTGTTAGATAAATATATGTCATAGTTTCAAGTTTTTGCTATATTTTTTTATCGGCTTTAAATTTTCTTTGCAAAACTTATTATTGTAAATACTTTTAAAATTGTTTTTATTTTGTCCTTTTAACTTTTTCAATCTAAATTTTGGAAGTCAAAAAATTATAAAAAAGTTTTTTATTTTTGCAACAAATTCAAATGATATATGTTATAATATTAATGGAGTGATTTATAATGAAGAAAAAATTTTTAATCTTTATGCTGGTATTTATTATGATATGTCCTATTTTTGTGGCATGTAATCAAAATAATGAAAACGGCAATAACAATG
>CAMEUD010000093.1 GCA_945937975.1 uncultured Clostridia bacterium | reverse complement strand
AACAGTAACTTTTTTGCCTCCAATCTCTGTTTCATATACTTTTGCTATATTACTCATTTTTACCTCTTTTATAAAAAATATGGGAGCAATAAATTGCCCCCCCTTTTAAATTATCTTAAATTTAATTCTTTTTTCAAAGCACGGAAAGCATCAAGGTCTGTTTTTTCAAGGTATGCCAAGAAACCTTTTCTCTTTCCAACAAGTTTCAAAAGACCACGTCTTGAATGGTTATCTTTTGGGTTTGCTTTTAAATGTTCTGTGAGTTCGTTAATTCTTTCTGTAAGTAAAGCAATTTGAACTTGAGCTGAACCTGTGTCATTTTTGCTTTGAGCAAACTTTTCAATAATTTCTTGTTTTCTTTCTTTTGTCATAATTTCCTCCTTTAAATTAGTTACGCCAAAAACGAAGAATACCGTTAGAGGACTCGAATACCTGCGTATTTGGACAATACCGATTTTTATTTTATCACACAAAATAGTACTTGTCTAGTATTTATTAAAATAATTCTTGTTTTTTCTTGATTAATTCATCAATTCTTGAAATGTATTCTCTAATATCTTTTACATTTGCAAGTCTTTCAATTCTATTATCAATACTATAAATTCTTTTTGAAATAGCATTTGCACCGCAGGCAAGAATTGAAGTTGTTTCTTCCATACTATCAACATTAAATATACAAAGTCTATCCCTATAATATCCAACATTTTCTTGTTCGGCTAATTGATTTTTTTGTCTATACAAATAATAAGGTTTATAACCATTTTGTTGCAAGGTTGTTGTTGCGAAATCAACCATTTTTTCTATTGTGTCATCATCAGTACTTTTTTCGCCTAGTATTGTGATATTTGAACCATTTTTTCTTGATAATGTATGAATTGTGATATTTTCAGGAGCAAGTTCAAGAACTGTTTGAATACTATGCTTAAATGTTCTCAATGTTTCTCCACTGAGTCCTGCAATCAAATCCATATTAACATCAAAACCATATGGCAATGCAAGTTTATAGGCATTTATTACATCTTTTACTGTATGCTTTCTTCCAATTCTTTTCAGCGTTGCATCACAAAATGTTTGCGGATTAATGCTTATTCTTGTAACGCCATGTTCTTTTAACACTTTCAACTTTTCATCTGTTATTGTGTCAGGTCGTCCACACTCAACCGTAAACTCATTTACTGGATAGTTTATATTGCTAAGTAAATAATCAAGTTCTTGAGCAGTTAAAACAGTTGGAGTACCCCCACCAATGTAAATTGTCCTAATTATATATGAGTTATTGTTTATTATTTCTTTTGTTGCATTAATTTCTTTTACCAAACATTCCAAATATTTTGGCATCAGTTCTCTTACCCTATCAATTTCTGATGAAATAAATGAGCAATAGTTACATCTTGTTGGGCAAAATGGAATGTTAATATAAAGATCAACCAACTTATCGTTTCTTATAATACATTTTTGATTTCTTATTACATTTGAAACAAGCATTGCTTTTTCTCTTGATACCAAAAAGTTTTCCATAAGTGCTTCCGTAAGCATATATGGGTCAACCCCTTGATTTAATAAATCATACCCTATTTTTGTTGGTCTTATGCCTGTAAGTGAACCCCATGGCATATTCTTGTTAAAGTGAGAAGAAAAAAGCTTGTATAATGTTAATTTTGCAAATCTTTTTAGTTGTCTTTGGTCTTCTAATACATCGTTTGTTGGTTTAAACTCTTTTTTTTCTATTAAACTAAAATTATCATCACCATTCTTAACAGTAAATTCATTTGTTATAATATTTTTATCTGTCGTCATTTTGTGAGTAATCAAAGGTTCATTTTCATTTAATTTTTCTTCAGGATAAAATAGATGACATACATTAAATATTTCATTCGCTATTTTTTCATAATTTGTTATTATTTTCATTACCTACCTACCCTAAATACATCTTCAACACCTTTGATGTCTTTTAAAATATTTATTACTTTTTCAACATCCGATTGCGTTGAGATTTCAACTTTTAATATGGTATTTACCTTTCCATTGGATGTTTCTTTACTATCTAGCCCAAGAATTTTGTACCCACCTGAAACCATTTCTGTTGTTAAAGAAATTAAAAAACTATCTGACTTGTTCGAAATAATTTTTACAATAATAGATGATTTCCTATTTTCAACATTGTCGTCCCAAACGGCATTGATAAGTCTATCATGTTCCAAATATTTTAAGTTTTTACAATTTGAGCAATGAATTGTAACCCCTCTGCCACGAGAAATATATCCAGTTATCCCCTCACCATAAACTGGTGTACAGCAACCGGCATAACGAATAAGCATTCCACTATCCCCATCAATTAAAACACCGTCCTTATTCTTTTTTACTGTAAGTGTGTTTGTTACTGCCGGAATATTTTGAGCAGCCATATCCTGTTTGTGGTCATCTTCATATAATTGACAAATTCTGTTACAAATATTATTTACCGGAACACTTCCATAACCAATAGCAGCAAAAAGTTCATCAATTGTGTTAAATGCATATTTGAATTGAGTCACATCAAGATATTTGTCTATCAAAAGTTTGTTTGGAACATATCCTTTGTTTTTTATTGCTTGTTCAAGCATATTTTGTCCCAGCTTGATATTTTCTTCTCTCAAATTATGCTTAAAATAAGCATTTATCTTTGATTTTGCCGACTCTGTTTTTACAAATTTAAGCCAATCTTTTGATGGACCTTTACTATTTTGTGATGTTATTATTTCAACAATATCGCCGTTTTTCATTTTTGTTGAAAGCGGTTTTATTTGACCATTTACTTTTGCTCCAACACAACTATTCCCAATATCAGTGTGAATGTTGTATGCAAAATCAAGTACTGTTGCTCCTTCAACAAATTCTAGGACTTTACCCTTTGGAGTTTGAACATAAATTTGCCCCTCACAAAGATTTGTTTTTAATGTTTCAATAAACTGTTCGGCAGACAAATCGTTTGATGATTCTATAATCTCCCTAAGCCAAGTAATTTTTTTATCAAGACTAGTCATCTTTGTCCTTTTTTCTTTGTATAGATAGTGAGCAAAAATACCATACTCTGCCATTTTGTGCATTTCGTATGTTCTTATTTGAATTTCAAGAGGACGATTATTTTCTACAATAACCGTTGTATGAAGGGATTGATAACCATTCTTCTTTGGGTTTGCAATATAGTCTTTGAATCTACCTTCCATAGGTCTGTAAATACCATGAATTTTGCCCAAAACAGCATAGCAATCTTCGATGGTATCAACCAAAACTCTTTCAGCAATCAAATCATATATATTTGCAAGACTAACACCCTTAGCTTGAATTTTTTTATAAATACTTGAAAAGTGTTTCTGTCTTGAAGTTATTGTTGCATCTTTAAGCCCAAGTTCATCTAAAATTGTTTGAAGTCTTTTTGTTGTGATTTCAATCTGTTTTTGATTTTCATCGTGTTGAAGCATAACGCTTTTTGCCAAATTATCATAAGTTTTTGGATTAAGAAATTTTAAGCAATAATCTTCCAAATTAGACTTGAGAGAATTTAGCCCAATTCTTTCAGCAAGTGGCGCATAAATTTCTCTTATATTTATCAAATTCCTATGTTGCTCTTGTGATAATGGTAATGAATAGCAAGATACTTCATAAAGCATTACATATAATTTAACAACAATTACTCTTAAATCTTTATTCATTGCAATGAACATTTTTCTTAAAATTTCCGCTTGCTCTGTAAGTGTCATAGCTGATGTAATTGAAAAGTCATTTTTTAAACTATCATAAATTTCTTGAGTATCTTTATTTACTCTACCTATTATATCAAATTTTTGTTCAAAAGAAATATAGGCTAAAATTGTATCATAGTCTAATCTAAATTTTATTAAATTTTGAATTACTGAAAATATTTTATCATAATTCAATTTATTTGAATTTAAAATATCATCTAATAATATTATTTCTTCGTTATTTAATTCATAATTATTTAATATTAATTCTTTAATTTTTTCCATATATTTTCCTAATTAATTTAACTTTATTATAAATATTAGATTTATTCAAATCAGTTTTTATATTTTTGTTTATTGTAAAGGTAAATAAACCATCTTTTGAACCTGGATTAATTATATTTAATTCACTAAAAATATAATAATAAAATAAGAAATTTGAAAAAGAAAAATTAGTTTTTAAATCCCTTAAAATTTTTGAATGTAACCCTATTAAACTAGTAAATTCTTCATTATCAATTTTTTGCAAAGTTCTATAAAATTTTGTTATATTTTCTCTTGAAATATCCAAATTTAAAATCATATTTACATCATTATTTTCTATTTTTGGAATGTAAATTTCTGCAGTTGAATTTTGACATATTTGACATAAATATCCTTTATCATATACAGCATCTAGAAATACTATTTTTTTATAACTATTGACAAAATTTATATCAATTGGTGATAAATTTAATGTATTAAAACCAGTTGCCCTGCACTCCAAAAAATTTATATCATAAATATTTTTAAGGTCATAATCTTGCAAAAATTGTTTGTATTTACTTGCATCAAAACATATAAAACAAGTTCCAAATGATGAAGATGCACAACCAGCAAAGAAATCTAGCAGACTTTTATCTTCATATGTTTTTATTCTATTTTCATCAATTTTATCATTTGTTTCATATCGTAATTGATTTAACTTAAAAGCATTAAAATATTTGTCTGATGAATCTTTAATTTCATTAGAACTGTCAAAATTTTTAATTAGTCCTTTATACCCAGATTTGTTTTTTGATTGCAATTCAAAAACAAATTCATAATATTTACCAAAGTTTAGTTTTGG
>CAMEUD010000092.1 GCA_945937975.1 uncultured Clostridia bacterium | reverse complement strand
GAAGTCGTAACAAGGTAGCCGTATCGGAAGGTGCGGCTGGATCACCTCCTTTTAAAGAGAAATCTTTAAGTCGAGATAAGTGAATAACTTATGTAAAGACGGATATACAAGAAGAATTGTTAAACTATACAAAGAAACCCAATTCTTAAAACACAGTATTTAATATTTATGAATAAAAAGATTAAGCATTGCTTAATCTTTTTTTTATGTTTTTTTATCGCTAGTTTAAGTACCCCAACAAGAAATGATTTTGAATATCCTGCAAACAAAGTTAAAAGCACAGGTTCAAGTTATTATATAATAATATATTATGGTTCAGATGATGCAACAAGTGACATTTCTGGTAGTTTACAAATTGATATAACGAATATTCAAGATTATCGAGATGATGTTTATACATTATCGGCATATGGGACATATTATGAGTTTACAAAACTAAATAATACAGAACTCACAGAATATGAAGTTGCATCAACATATGGAGATAATAATTTACCAGTTAAGGTCATTGGTAACAATGCATTTAGGAATACAAAAATTACAAAGGTAACCTTGCCAGATTCAATTACAGAACTAGGGGTAAATATCTTTTTTGGGTGTACTATAACAAGTTTTGAAGTGCCAAGGCAAGTCACGAATTTAGTTAGGGGAACATTCTCTGGTGCAGGTTTTGGGACTCTAACAATTCCAAGTACAGTTAAATCAATTGAAATGTATGCTATTAGTGATACTGCAACTTGGACATGGTCAGGCTTAAGAAGTATTGAAAATATGATAGTAAATTGTGATTATTCAGCATTCAAAGGTGATATAACTAATGCAGATTTTGATTTTTCTGTATACGAAATAAAAAATATGACAATTTATACAAATAAACTATGGGATTGGCTAGTTAACAATAGGCTTGGCGGTAGAGGTTACATCACAGGCTCGTTATATGTAAAAGCAGAATATTTGGAAACAATGAAAACGACTTACGCCGATTCATATCTGGTTAAAAATAACCGAATAAAAGCAATGGCATAAACAAAAAATCTCACAAATTTGTGAGATTTTTTATTTTGACTTTAAACAGTTGAGATATTTTTTAGAGAATATTTCAGTATTAAGAATCTTTTTCTTATGTAAAGTGGATATGAAACTAGAATAATTTTATAATTCATGTCAATTTGCTATTTTGTTTTGCAAATTTTAGCATATATTTCAATTATGTTGGCAAATATTTTTTATTTTATAAAGATATAGACTTTTTTGTCAAAATATAGTATATTACTTATGATACCTTGTAATTTGATATCTTATTAACAAGATAGACTTTATAAGAATAAATAAAAAAAGGATATTTTTATGTGGCATGTTGATTTATATAATGTACTAAACACAATCAATACTGTTGTTTTGTATATCATTGGAATACCATTTATTTTGCAATTTATTTATATGCTTTTGTTTTGGCTTCCAAAAAAAACATTCAAAAAAAGTGAAAAGAAAAATAAAATTTGCGTTGTTATACCTGCACATAATGAAGAAGATGTAATTTATGACACAGTAAAAAGGTTATATGACAAACAAAACTATCCAAAAGATATGTTTGATGTTTATGTTGTTGCACATAATTGCAATGATAAAACTGCCGAACTTGCAGAAAAAGCTGGTGCAAAAGTGTTTGCATTAAATGACCCTGACCCAAAGCATGGCAGAGCAGCGTATGCTTTAAAGCATGGTTTTGAACAAATACTTGCAACAGGAATTGATTATGATTTTGTAATTCGTCTTGATGCAGATAATCATATAAATGATGACTTTTTTAGTCTTATGAATGATGCGTATAACAGTGGTTGCAAAATTGCAAGACCATATGAATCTGCACTTAATATGACACAAAATAAGTTTACAAAGGCATGTGGGCTTTATTATAGTTTTGATTCAAGATTTTCATCTCGTGTTCGTGAAAGATTGCATATTGATGCCCATGTTAATGGACCTGGTTCAATGTTTGCTTATGAAATAATCAAAAATATTGGTGGCTATGATACAACAAGTATCACAGAAGACACAGAGTTTATGTTTAAAAGAATGTTGGAAGGATACAAATGCCATTTTGTTGAAGATGCAGTTGTTTATGAAGATTTACCATCAACATACAAAGATACTTCATCAAGAAATAAAAGAATTGCCGCAGGTAACATTAGACTTATGGCAAAATACACCCCAAAATTTATTTGGAATGCAATTATTCATTTTAGATTTTCATTCATTGAACAATTACTTACATATATGTTTAACTTTATTTGCGTAATTCTTTGCACCTGGATACCATTCTTTTATGTTTATGATGTCGCATATTTGTGGGCACAAGGTATATTTACCGATGCACAAGCAACTGCAGTGGGAATAACTGCACCAGGACTTTATAATCAACTTATATTAGTAGGTTCAATATTGCTTGTATTATTCTTGATTGCAGGAATTGGTCAAGGTATGCTTTTGGTTGCACTTGACTATAAAAAACTTGGAGCAAAAAGAAGACGAGATTTAATGGATGGAGCATTGTTGTTCCCAGCATTTACAGTTGTGTATTGTTTGACAATGTGTTTGGGTGCATTCAGTAAACCAAAATGGAACAAAGTAAACAGAAACAAACAAGCACAAATAGATGTCCAAAATGTTGTGCAAATTGAAAATAGACAAGTTGAAAATGAAAAACCACAAGAAACAAAAGTTACACAAAATGAATAAAAAAATTCTCACAATTTGTGAGAATTTTTTTATTGTATAATAACTCAAAATGATATTATTTATTAAATATTTTTATTTATATATGGAAAATAAAAAATAAAAATTTTACTTTTAAATATACTACAAAATTTTTGTTTTATATGTTTTTTATATCTCTTATGAACAAGGATAACAGGTTACTTTTAAATTATTTTGTTGACAATGATTTTTGCATGTGATAATATATTATCGTTATAGGCGAATAGCTCAGTTGGTAGAGTCGCGGTCTCCAAAACCGTTGGTCGTGGGTTCAAGTCCTACTTCGCCTGCCAAATTGACCGAAGGGTCAATTTTTTAATAAAAGGAAGGGCAAAAATAATGCAAAGAGTATTAACGGGTATAAAACCAACAGGAATTGCTCATCTTGGAAATTACTTTGGAGCAATTAAGCCAGCAATAGAAATGTCAAAAAACAGTGATAAAGATTGCTATTTCTTTATTGCCGACTATCATGCATTAACAACAGTAAAAACACAAAAAGATATGTTAGAAAATACATATAACATTGCATGTACATGGCTTGCTTGTGGACTTGACCCAAACAAAGTTGTGTTTTACAAACAATCAGATATAAGTGAGAATGTTGAACTCGGGTGGATTCTTTGCAACCTTACTCCAAAAGGACTTATGAACAGGGCACATGCATATAAGGCTTGTGTTGAAAAGAATGAGCAAAACGGACAAGACAAGGATGCGGGTGTTAATATGGGCTTGTATAACTATCCAATTTTAATGGCTGCTGACATTTTGCTTTATGATATAAATAGTGTCCCAGTTGGTCTTGACCAAAAACAACATGTTGAAATTGCAAGAGATATTGCAATTGCCTTTAATAAAAGATATGGCAATGCTTTTGTTTTGCCGGATTGCTCAATACCACAAGATACTGGTGTTTTGGTTGGCCTTGATGGTAGAAAAATGAGCAAAAGTTATAACAACACAATTCAACTATTTTGTGACGAAAAAACTTTGCAAAAAACAATAAATAAAATTGTAACAGATTCAAGACTTCCTGGTGAACCAAAAGATACAGATAACACAATTTGCAAGTTATATAAATTGTTCACAACAAGTGAAAAGTATGATGACTTTGCAACTAGAATGATAAATGGTCTTGGCTGGGGAGATGCCAAAAAGGAATTGTTTAATGTTATCAACGAATATATTTCACCAATGAGAGAAAAATATAATTATTATCAAACTCACAGGGAAGAAGTTGATAAGATTTTGCAAGACGGGGCAATAAAAGCAAAAGCAGTTGCTAGCAAAAACTTACAAAAAATCAAAAAGATGATTGGAGTAACACACTAAATTTCTCTATCGAGTTTTATTCCGTCAGGAAATTTACAAGGAGTGTTACATTTAAAATTAGATAAACATCTTGCACCTTTATTTATGGTAAGCAAGGTGTTTTTTATTTCTTCATCTGTTGTGTAATAAATGTATTTTTGTAATGTTATTTTTGTTTGATTTTCAATTTCAAGTTGAGCGCAGGTACATAGTCTTTCATTTGCTTTTAACATAAAGTTTTCATATGTACCACTTTCTTGAATTTGTATTAAAGTTGCTTGTGGAATATTATCTTTTACTTTTTGCATATCTTCAAGCCACATTTGTTTTAGTTTCTCATTTTTTTCAATTAGTTTTGGAATATAAAAAGATGTATAAGGTGTGTCAGCAAAAGAATAATTTAATGTCCTGTGTCGTTGTGCCTGTGCAAGTTCAGCAAAAGAACCAAGATATTTTGTAACATAAACATCTCCAAAATATTCTTTACATTCCTTTTTTGAAAAAATTGAAAATTGTCTATTTTTTGCAAAATTATATAATTTTTCATCAATTAGTTCATTATTTTCTAAAAAATATAAAAATTCATCTATTGTTGGTTTTAGTTTGCAAAAATATTTGTTGGTATAATCAGCATTTTTGAAAAAACTATACAAATAGTTGAGTTGTCTAAATGAAACAGTGTAGGCAAAACAAGTTGGGGTAAAAACAGAAATAAAATATCTGGCATTTTCTTGTGCAAGTTTTTCAATTCTTTTTTCTGTAAAA
>CAMEUD010000091.1 GCA_945937975.1 uncultured Clostridia bacterium | reverse complement strand
AAGTTGAACCATAGGTCTAAGGTCTGGTGGAAGAACTGGAACAACATCAAGTACCATCCATTGTGGTTTGTTACCACTTTGAATAAATGACTCAACTATATCCAATTTTTTGATTGCTTTTTGACGCTTTTGACCTTTTGCAGTTTTTAAAATTTCTTTAAGTTCTTTGCTTTCCTTTTCAAGGTCAACTTCACTTAATAGTTGTTTAATGGCTTCTGCACCCATTCCAACAACAAAACTATTTTGCCCATATAATTCTTGGGCTTCACGAAGTTCTTTATCTGTGATTATTTGTTTGTATGCAAGATTTGTATTTTTTGGGTCAAGTACAATCCAGTTTACATAATAAACAACTTGTTCCAAATTCTTTGGAGTAATATCAAGAATTGTACCAATTCTTGAAGGAACTGACCTAAAAAACCAAATGTGAGTAACAGGGGCAGCAAGTTCAATATGCCCCATTCTCTCACGACGAACTTTGCTTCTTGTAACTTCAACGCCACATTTATCACAAATTACGCCTTTGTATCTAATTCTTTTATATTTTCCACAATGACATTCCCAATCTTTTCTTGGTCCAAAGATTTTTTCACAATAAAGACCATCTTTTTCAGGTTTTTGAGTTCTATAATTGATTGTTTCTGGTTTTGTTACTTCACCATATGACCATTCACGAATCTTTTCAGGTGAAGCAATTCCAACTCTTATAGAATCAAAGTTATTTAATTCAAACATTATATTTTCTCCTAATATTTTCTTTATTCATCAAAATCATCAAAGTCATCAAACATATTATCTGTGTCTAATGAACTATTGTTCATATCTTGTTCTGTTACGACATCACCATGTTGTCTGTCGTTATCAAAATCAAGATTGATGTCTTTTAATTCTTCTTCAACTTCATGTCCAAGAGTTGGGTTATCCAAATCATCATCAGAAAGTTCTTGAAGTGAAATTTCTTTGTTATCTGCTGTTAAAATCTTAATGTCAAGTCCAAGAGATTGTAATTCTTTTACAAGTACTTTAAAGCTTTCTGGAATTCCAGGTTCAGCGATTGGTTGACCTTTAACGATTGCTTCATAAGTCTTTGTTCTACCAACAATATCATCACTCTTAACTGTAAGAATTTCTTGAAGAATTGATGATGCACCATATGCTTCAAGTGCCCAAACTTCCATTTCACCAAATCTTTGTCCACCGAACATTGCTTTACCACCAAGTGGTTGTTGTGTAACAACACTATATGGTCCTGTTGAACGAGCATGCATTTTACTATCAACCATGTGGTCAAGTTTAATCATATATTTATAACCAACTGTTGCTGGGTGGTCAAAAGGTTCACCCGTTCTTCCATCGTACAATTGGAATTTACCATTTTCTGGGAAATTATTTGAAACAAGCAAATCTTTGATTATATTTGCATCTGCACCATCAAATACTGGTGTTGCAACTTTAAATCCAAGAGTTCCTGCAACAAGTCCCAAGTGAACTTCAAGAACCTGACCAACGTTCATACGAGATGGAATACCTAATGGGTTCAAAACGATGTCAAGTGGTGTACCATCTGCCAAGAAAGGCATATCTGCTTCTGGTAATACTCTTGAAACAACACCTTTGTTTCCGTGACGACCAGACATTTTATCACCAACTGATAATTTTCTTCTTTGAGCAACATACACTTTTACAAGCATATTTACTCCTGGTTCAAGTTCATCTTTATTCTTTCTTGAGAATACTTCTACATTAACTACAACACCACCACGACCATGTTTTACACGAAGTGATGTATCTCTTACTTCCCTTGCCTTATCACCAAATATAGCACGAAGCAATCTTTCTTCCGGTGTAAGTTCAGTTTCTCCCTTTGGTGTAACTTTTCCAACCAAGATATCTCCCGGTCTTACTTCTGCACCAACTCTAACAATACCTCTTTCGTCAAGGTTCTTTAATGCGTCTTCACCAAGATTTGGAATATCTCTTGTGATTTCCTCATCACCTAACTTTGTTGCTCTACATGGCATTTCTTCAACTTTTAGAGTTATTGATGTGTAAACATCTTCTTTTACGATTCTTTCACTAATAAGAATAGCATCTTCGTAGTTATATCCTTCCCAGTTCATATAACCGATAAGGACATTTTTGCCAAGAGCAAGTTCTCCATTTTGTGTTGCATAACCATCTGCAAGAAGGTCGCCTTTTTTTACTTTTTGACCTTTTACGCAATTTGGTTTTTGGTTATTACATGTATCTGCATTTGTCTTTTGGAATTTTATTAACCTATATTCGTCTTCTTCGCCATTTTCTGCAATAACTTTGATTACATCAGCACTGACATAACTAACTGTTCCAGCTCTTTTTGCAACAATCATATCTCCGCAATCTTTTGCAACGGCTCTTTCCATACCTGTTCCAATAATTGGGGCTTCTGGTCTTAAAATTGGCACTGCTTGACGTTGCATGTTACAACCCATAAGTGCACGAGCTGAATCATCGTTTCCTAGGAATGGAATAAGTGATGCTGCAACAGAGATGAATTGTCTTGGGCTAACATCCATATAGTCAACTCTTTCTCTTGGAACTTCAACAATACCATTTCTAAATCTACAAAGAACACGAGAATGAGCAAATTTACCGTCTTCATCAAGTGGTTCTACTGCTTGAGCAATATAGTAGTTATCTTCTATATCTGCCATATAGTATTCATAAGTTTTACTTACAACACCTGTTGTTTTGTCAACTTTTCTATATGGTGTTTCCATAAATCCATAGTCATTTATTTTTGCATATGCTGCTAGTGTGTTAATAAGTCCAATTGATTGACCTTCTGGTGTTTCAATTGCACAAATTCTACCATAATGCGTGTAGTGAATATCACGAACTTCTGCACTTGCTCTTTCCTTTTTAACACCACCAGGGCCAACAGCAGAAAATCTACGTTTTTGAGTTAAACCACTAAGTGAGTTAATTTGATCCATAAGTTGGCTTAATTGTGATTGTGCAATAAAGTCTCTTAATGCTTTATTTACAGGACGAGGGTTTACGATTTGTGCTGGTGTTATTTCGCTAAGTTCCTTTCCTTGTAATGTTTCTTTTATATTTGCACCAAGTTTTTTGATACCTGCTCTGAAAGCATTGCCAAGAAGCTCGCCAACTGATGCAACTCTCTTGTTTGACAAGTGGTCGATGTTATCAACTTCACCAATACCTTCAAGCAAGTCAAGATAGTAACTTATTGTTGCCAAAATATCATCCATTGTTAAAGTTGTGATAATAAGTTCTTTGGCATTATCTTTAATTGCTTGTAATCTCTTTTCTTTTGTTTTATTCTCTTTTAATATTTGAACAAGTTTTGGATAATAAACATCTTCATTTATTCCAAGTTCTTCTTCTTTGCAAGGGAAAACTTTGCTAAGTTTTACACGATTATTTCCACGAACTAAATGATTTCTTCCGTTTAATTCAATATAAACCTCGTTGATACCACTGTCTTGGATTTGTCTTGCGACTTCTTCGCCAATTTTTTCTCCAGCTTTTACAACAACTTCATCATCAATAACAATGTTTTGAGCACTCTTTTGACCTGCGATTCTTGTTGCAAGAGAAAGTTTTTTGTTCATTTTGTATCTACCAACACGATTGATGTTATAGTAAGCATCTGTAAAGAATAAAGTGTTGATATAATTTCTTGTGCTTTCTGCATTTGGAACATCTGCAGGACGAGTTTTTCTTGCAAGTTCAATCAATGCTTCATCTTGAGTTGTTTGTGGTTCTTTTTCTATAACTTGTTTTATAAGTCTGTGTCCACCAAACATATCAATGATTTCTTGATTTGTGTAACCAAAACACTTTAAGAATAAACCTAATGTAATTTTGTGTGTTCTATCTAAAACAATTTTCAATACTTCGTTTGCGCCTTGTTCAATTTCAAGCCACATACCATGGTTTGGATATAATTGTCCACGAAGTGTTGTGTTATCATCTTTATCTCTTGTGAAATATACACTTGGAGAACGTTGAACTTGACTTACTACAACCCTCTCAATTCCGTTAAATATAAATGACCCTTGGTCTGTCATGAGTGGAATATCTCCAAGATAAACTTCTTGGTCGATTGCTTCTCCACTATCTTCAATCACAAGTCTTGCTTTTACTTTTAGTGGTTGAGCATAACTCATTCCTCTTCTTCTACATTCTCTGATGTCATATTTTGGCTTTTCTGTCATATCAACATCAAGAAAATATAATTTTGCTTTCCCACTATAATCAGTGATTGGTGATTGTTCTTGTAAAATGTCATAAATACCATGACTTAAAAATTCAGCATAAGGTTTTTTCTGAATTTCAAGTAAGTCTGGCAATTCTGCGATTTCATCAAGTTTTGCGAAAGAATATCTTTCATTTTTACCACATTTAATCTTTTTAAGTGCTGGCATTTGGTGTTGCATAATTTCTACTCTCCTTGATTTTTCTTTTACTACTGTGTAAAATTTTGATTACATAGCGAATTTACATGAAAACAACAAGCAAAATTGCACAGATATCCCCTCTGTGATTGTTGCCTGTTATTCAGTATATTTAGTTAGAATATATAAACTTAATCACTATCTCGTATAATATTCCTTGAAAAAGTATAACTATTTAAAGTAGTTTTGTCAATCACTTTTAAAAAACTTTTTGAGATAAAATCAAAAATTTTGGAATGTTTTATCAAAAAAAGAGAAATTTTTAGTTTCTCTTTTTTTAATTAACATTCGACAGCTTTTGTTTTTTGAAAATTTAGATATGCGAGATAATCTTGTGGTGAACATATCATAATATCATTAGCAATTTTTGGAT
>CAMEUD010000090.1 GCA_945937975.1 uncultured Clostridia bacterium | reverse complement strand
TTCTAATTGTTATATCTTTTCCATTTGCATATTCGCCGAGTTTCTCACCCTTGAGAACAATGGTTAAATCTGTGTCTGTATAATTAATTGTTTCAACATATTCAAACAATGCAAGTGGATTTGACATATCAAACTCTGGTAAGATTTCTGACAAATTGCCTGTGTCGATATTTTCTTTTGTCAAAAAGTCATTTAAAAGTGGAATACATGAAACATCAATATTAAATGCACTGCAAAGAATACTTAATATTTCTTGAATAGCATCTTCCCTAATCTTTATTTTTAAGCCTGTTTCTCCACCATAGCAGAAATATAATGCTTTGTTTGAGTAATATGCTGTGATTTGTTCATCAAGTCCTGAAACATTTACATAAGCACTAAGTAAACTTGTTAAGTCTAAATTTACATCACAATTAATATTCTTAATTTGTTTTGAACCTTTATACTTATTTACACTAACATTTAAATTGAATTGTTTTTGCATAATTTGGTTATAAACATTTTCAATTAAAGTTGTGTAACTTGTATATGATTTGTATTCTTGTTTATTTAGATTACTTAAATCAAACTTTTCAAAATTTGTACATTCAATAATTGCACCATTTTCGTTTTGGATAAATTCAACTTGTCTTACATAATCATCAAACACAACATTAATATTGAAATTATCTTTAAATTCTACATAAGTTTTGCCATTGATAGTTTTTACACTCTTAACAAAATCAAAATGCATATCTTTTATTTTGTCATATAATGTTTCATTTGTTTCTATGTTTATATCGGTATTAAATGTTTTGTTTATCCATTTTACAATATCTTGAATTTCGTCTGTATTGATATGTAATTTTATGCCTATAACATCAAAGTATATGTCGTTATTTTCAATATAAATATTTATATTAAGACCTTTGAAGTTTGTATTTATAAAACCAATAAGTGTGTTATCAACAAAACCAACTTTATAATTTACATTAAGTGTGTTAAGTTCTCCAAAAAGTTTGATATGAGCAGTTGCGTTACCACTAATACACAAATTCTTTAATGTGTTATAAAGTGCTTTTGATAAATCTTTAAATTCATATAAATCTATAAACTCACTTTCATTTACATCAACATCAAAGTTTTGTGAAAGTTTTATGTTTGCACTAATATCGTTATATGCAACACTTAAATTAAACAAATCATTATCAAAAGTAAGTGTAACATCATTATATTTTATTTTTGCGATATTGTTAATTATATTGACTTTAAGTTCACTCAACACATCTTTTATACTAATATTTGGCATTTCAATTTTGCCAACTAAGTTTTCTATATCATCTTTGGCAAAAGTCATTATATAGTCATACATTTCTTTTGCGTTTTCAAAACCACATTTGAGTTTAAAACCATCAAAGTCAATAAAAATTGTTTTATTTTTTATAAATATATTAAGTTCTTTTTCTAAAATAATTGTTGCAAATTTTCCTTCAAGTTCATTATTAATGTATTTAATTTGACCATTTATTTCATAATTTTTGTAAATTGCATTTATTTCAAAAATTGGTTGAATTTCATTTATTTTATTTGTTAATTTTTGTATATAATTTGCAATTTCTGTAATATTTTGATATTCACCTTTTGGTTCATATTTAATTTCTTCAAAATCTTTTACATTTAATTTCAAGCTAATATCTTTTGCATTTGCTGTTATTCCATCAATGTTATTGTTTGATTTTGAGAAATCTATTGATATATTATTACTATTAATAAAGTTTAGTATATCTCTATACATATCAGTTACTTTATCATAATCAAAATCTTTAAAGATATCGCTATCTTGTTTTAGAGATTCAAATTGATTAATAAAATCAGATATTTCTTTTAATGTTCCTTTTGCTCTTAAAATATTCCCAAATTCAACATAAATATCATTATTTATATAATTAATTTCAAAATTTGTATCAAATATATTTGTTTTTAATTGTATTTTTAAATCATTTTTTAAATCAATATTTATTTTTGCATTTATTTGTTCATTTTTATAAGTTACACACAATTCAAAAGCAATATTTTTTTCATATAAAATTCCATCAATAATTTTGCTTACTAATTTTTCATCTTTAATATTTTTATATTCTGTTTCGTTAATTTCCTCAACTTTGATTTCTTTGTTTAATGTCAATTCAAAGTTTACATCATCTTTGTAATTTGCTTTTATATTATCAATTTCGCCATCTTTTATGTTAAGAGAAAATGCGTAATCAGGTTTTTCATATGTTATACCATTTTCACTAACTTTTATATCATTGACATTTGAGAGAATGTTTAATATAGATTTTAAATCAATATTGTTTAGAATATCTTTAAAATTAAACTCTGGAATTTCTATATTAAACTTATTCAAATAAAATTTGACTGCATCAACTATTTTGTTTAAATCAAAATCATTTGTATTGTAATAATATTTACAATCTTTAAATGTAACAAAAACCTTGTTTTGACTAAAATTAACCTTTATAAAATCATCGCCAAGTTTTGTTTTGGCATAAAGTTTAATATCGTTTGTATCTCTAAAATCAAGACTATATTCAACATTAAAGTTATGATTGTAAATGTCAAGTGCAAGTATTCCACTAACCTTCCCATTTTCAGCAATCTTATCTACACTTTCCAAAATGTTTGTGAGTGTGCTTACATCTGTTAATTCATCTTTATTTTCTGGCTCTTTTAATTCTTCTTTGTCTGCTTTAAAGTTTGTGTCAAGATTTGCAACAATTTGTGTGCCATTAAGATTTACATCTTTTATGTACATTGATTGTGGTAAATATTCTTTGTCTGTTGCTATAACCAAAGTTCCATAACCAAACAAATCAATGGAAAGTTCTCTACCTTGTTCGGTTTCTTGTTCAAGCATTCCACTTGCCAAACTTGTAAGCATTGATGGGTCAAAAGACATATTTGACATATCTGGCAATGTAACTTTTACACCAAGTTTATCCAGGATTGTAAAGTTTAAAATTTTTGATATATCTTGCATTACATTACTTGTTGAAAGTTTAAAATTTATTCCTGCAAGATTTGCATAGATATAGTTGTTCAAATAACTAATATCAAATGATATATCTTCATTAAAACATTTCACAACACCACTAACTGAAAGTTTTGCTTTATCAAATGAAAACTCGCTTCCATTTTTACTATCTTGCAAATCAACATAAACATCTGCATTTACATCAATAGGGTTTTCTAAATTTTGTGGAGATACCTTTAATGAAAGTCCTACTTTTGCATTATCGGTTTCCATAAGTTTGTTAATAACTTTTGTTAAAGTGTTATCTTCTGTGATATCATCTTCCGAATGAATTGGCTCATCTGCTGGTTTTCTATTTATGAAAAATAAGGCAACCTTTGAACCAGCGACCAATGTTAAGGTCAGCGCAAACGCACCAAAATAAAACATAAAACTTTTTAAATATCTTTTTACTCTTCTCATAATTATTTTTCCACAATACTTTCTAGATCATAGTGAAATTCATTTTTATATTTTCCAACAGCACTCATTCCAATAACTTTGTAACTTTCATTTATGTAAATGTTATGGAAATTCATACTTTCATCGACTTCGAATCTTAATTCTATACTTGAAAATTTTGGATAACCAAAACCACTCATATAGTTCATCTTTTTAACATAATTCAAAACACCAAGTGTTGGGTTTAAATTTATTGTGTAACTATAAAGTTCTTTAACCTTGCCATTGTTTTTTTCACTTTGCACTGTTTTTCTTGAAACAATATAGTCAATTGGACTTTCGGCTTTTAACCCAGTCATTTCTTCATATTCCTTATCTGTTCTAAAGTCTTGTCCAGATTCTGGTTTATTTAATGTCCAAGTAACATTATCTCCATTAAGCGAGCCTTCATATGAATAGAATTTATTTTCACCAAAAGTAAATTCAGTCTTTTTGGCAACATTAGCAAGTCCTGTACTAAAATAGTCAAAATATCCTATTGTTCCCTTTCTATATCTATAGCCGTATAAATCTTGTTTCATACCAAGTGTTGTTACAACACCCTTTTCGCCACCATCATAACCTTTGGTGTATATACAATAATTTTCACATTCATTTATTTTTGCTTCAGCAACAACAAAGATTTGAGTGGGTGTAAGTTTTGATATATCCATTGTTTTCCATTTTGCAATGTCGGAATCTTTTTCTTTGTAAGCACTTGCCGAATATCCAGATGGGTCAAAAGTGTCAAACTTTCCAATAATCAAATCGCCAACAACAAATCCGCCAGCAGTTCCACAACCCACCATAAGTAAACACAAAAGCAATTTAAAAGCAACGCTTATAACTTTTCGCTTTTTTGTTACCACCTTATCGGGTTGAACACTTTGACTGCCTGTATTCTCCACTCGTCTTTTTTCTCCTTTGAATTTTTGCTTTGGTTTTATTTATTTATAAATAAAGCCTACTTAACTATTTTAGTATATCACAATAAATCAAAAAATGCACCATAAATTTTTATGGTGCAAAAATGCTATCAAAACTGATAGCATTTTTTTGTTATTCTTCATCTTTTTTTATTACTTCAATCCCAACATCTTTTAACTGTTGTTCACTAACTTTGCTTGGTGCACCCATGAGCAAATCTCTTGCATTTTTATTTAGTGGGAATGCTATAACATCACGAATAAGTTCATTATCTGTCATTATCATAAGCAATCTTTCAAGTCCAAATGCACCACCTGCATGGGGTGGAGCTCCATAACTAAATGCGTTGTATAATGCTCCAAACTTATCTTTTACTGTTTGTTCATCATAACCAGCCATTTCAAATGCTTTTACCATTA
>CAMEUD010000089.1 GCA_945937975.1 uncultured Clostridia bacterium | reverse complement strand
AATATAAAACGTTATTATCAATTTTATCTTTATACTCAATTAAATGAATACCACAGTTACCACTCAATTCTTGTTTTAGTTCATCTAATGCTTTATTAAATGTTTTTTTATCTATTTCTAGTTTACTCATTATATCTTCCGTTGCAACACCTTCACCAGATATAAACAATGTGGCTTTAATAATTTCCTTCAAGTTGTTCATTTATATCTTCTGCCTCCTTATTTTCGTTTTCTTCATTTGATATTATATCTATCTCACCAAATATATCACTTTGTTGTGCTTTTACAAATTGTCGCTTTAACAATTCCAATAAAGCCAAGAAAGTATTAATAAGCTCACTAGTTGTCAAAGCTTCATCAAAAAGACTTGAGAACTTAATCATCTTCTTTTCTCTTATGATATTTTTAATTTCAATAAACTTTTCTGCAACAGTAAATCTATCTTTTGCAATTTGTTTAGTTTCTTCTTGAATTTCCTTTTTAGGTGCTTGTGCCATCATTATTGCAAAAGCATCAAGCATACTATCAAGCGTCATATCTTTTAGCTTTATTCTTACATTCCCAGCCATCCTGTCTGGCTTTTTGTATAATTTGTCAAGGTCCTCAACATTAGCCAATTTCTCACTAGCTTCACGGAATAACTTTAACTCTTTAAGTCTTGCCAAAAGATTTACTTCTGGGTCATCTTCATCTTGTTCTTCTTCTTCATCTGGTGGAAGTAAAGTCCTTGACTTGATTTCTATTAATTGTGCTGCAATTTCAATAAATTCACTTGCATTTTCCATATCAAGTTTTTCAAATGTGTCCAAGTATTCAAGATATTGTTCTGTTAAATCTGCAAGTTTAACTGTTTCAATATCCATTTTATTATCTTTAATAATTTTTAATAATAAGTCAAGTGGTCCTTCAAAATTTTCTAGTTTAACATTATATATATTTTGAGGAATTTCTTCTTCTAGTAATGATTGTTCTTCTTCTATCATATAAATAACCCCCAAAAACTGCTAAATACCCAAACAAGACCACTAACAACATAACTATAAATAATGTCAAATAAAGGTGTAATTAAAAATATAAGCAATATAATTGTTCCGTATTTTTCTAAAAATGCAATAAATTTATTCCCTGGTGGAGTTATCGCTTTTAAAAAATTGAACCCATCAAGTGGATATATTGGCAAAAGATTAAATACAAACAATGACAAGTTTAAAGCAAGCATAAAATATAAGAAATATGATAAAAATACCATAAACATATTAGTTGATGCAACAATTTTGCTTCCAGCAAAAAACCAAACACCACTAAATATAAATGCAAGAATTAAATTAGTAAACACACCTGCAAGTGAAACAACGCTCATATCTCTTTTATAGTGTTTGTAATACATTGGATTTATAGCAACAGGTTTTGCCCAACCAAATCCAAATAATACCAAACATAAAAACCCAACCGGGTCGATATGTTTTAATGGGTTTAATGTTAATCTACCCATAAGTTTTGGAGTTGGGTCCCCAAATTTTGTTGATGTGTATGCATGTGCAAATTCATGAAGTGAAAATGAAAACAATAATGCTAGCATGTATCCTAGCATTAATGCCAATATCTCCATAAATGATAATCCTGAGCCTATAATTTGATATAACATAGTATATTTATTATACTATACTATAAGCACTTTTGCAAGAATTATAAAATAAAAAAATTACAAATAGAATTTTCTATTTGTAATATTTTTTGTCTGTAATTACCAAACTTCAGCTATTTTATGAATTGAATCAAGTAACGATATTTGTTTTATATCTTGTCTTACAACAACATCAATTTCTTTTAAGACTTTACCCTGTTTTGATATTATAAGCGTTCCAACTTTATCTCCACTTTTAATTGGAGCAACAAGTTTTTGAATATCATAAGATATTTCGTAGTCCTTATTTTCACCTTTCTTTGTTATCATATTATAACTTTCGCAAGCGTACAAATCAACTGTTTTAATTTTACCTTTATTAACTTCTTGATTTACTAATATTGGTTCATTAACATTAATTATTGTTTTGTTATCAAAGTTTGCAAAACCATAATTGAATAAATTTGTGGTTTGTTTAAATCTTTCTTGTCCAGTTTTTGCACCAATAACAACCGCAATTAAGTTTAATCCATTTTTATTTGCCATTGCAGATAAACAATAACCTGCTTCATTTGTTGAACCAGTTTTTCCACCTGTGCAACCTTTGTAATATCTAACTAATTTATTTGTATTTACAAGTTCTGTTTTTCTACCTGATGGATGTGTTAGTGTATCCATCCAAATTTTACTCATCTTATGGTAATGTTCATATTTTGATACTTCTTTTAAGATAATAGCACAATCATGTGCACAAGAGTATTGTTCTGGTGCAGGTAAACCTGTGCAATTTGCATATAATGTGTTATTCATTTTAAGCTCTTGTGCTTTCTTATTCATTTTTGCAACAAATTCACTTTCACTTCCAGAGATATATTCAGCTAATGCAACACTTGCATCGTTTGCTGATGCCATAATTACACTTTTTAATAAGTCTTCGGCTTTATAGTCAACATAAGGGTCAATAAATACTTGCGAACCACCCATTTTTGATGCGTTTTCTGTTGTTGTTATTTTTGTATCTAATGTTAAAACATTGTTATCTAATGCTTCATATGTTAAAAGAATTGTCATTAGTTTTACCATGCTTGCTATAGGAAATCTTGCACTTGAATTTTGCTCATACATTACAGTGTTAAAATTATCATCAACAAGTAAACATGCTTTTGCATCAATTTTAAAACCTGTTTCAGCATAAACAATATTATCGTCTTTAATAGTACCACTATATATAGGTATTAACATTAAGCATAGTACACAAAATATTGATATAATTGTCTTCTTCATAAAAATTCTCCCAAATAAAAACTATCTTCTTATAAAGCGTATAACTTTACTCAAAGATAGTTTTATCAAAAATTAAATTTTTATTCTTTTATTAAGTTTTCAATTATAGTTTTTATTTTTAAACAAGATTTTTTTGCATTATCTAAAACTTCTTGATGATTTAATTCTTCTTCATTGTCTTTTGATGTAAATATATTTACAACACTGGCAATACCTGCGACTTTAATTTTTAAATAATTACAGATTATGCAATCAAAAACTGTACTCATTGAAACTGTATCTGCTCCAACCATTCTTGCAAGTTCAACTTCTGCTCTCGTTTCATAACTTGGTCCTAAAAATTGAATATGAACACCTTCTCTAACATCAATGTTATTTTCATCAGCAATTTTTTTCATTTTATTGAATATTTCTTTATCATAAGCATTTGCCATTGGTGTAAATTCTAATGGACTGATAGCAATTAATGGGTTTTGTCCAGTATAGTTAATATGGTCTGATATAAGCATTATATCACCCACTTTAAATGTTTTATTTAGTCCACCACAAGATGTTAATAATATAATTTTATTTACTCCAAGTTTTGATATAATTTCAAATGGCATTCTAACCAAATTCATATTACCACTTTCATAGAAATGGTATCTTGAAACAACAACTATATTCTTTTTACCAAGTTTTCCAAAAACGAATTTTCCACTATGACCTTGAACTTTTGATTTTGGCATACCCAAACTTTGATATGATACAATTTGCACTTCATCAAGTTCTGGTATACTTTCCATAAGCCCACTACCGGCTACTATTGCGTAATCAATATTACCTACATTATATCTCTTTTTTAATATTGTTACTATTCTGTCTATTTTTCTTTCATAATTCATATAAATACCACCAAATTATTTTTAGCATATATTTAATATTATTGTCAAATTATATAACAAGTATTACATTGCTTCTAAATATAAATAACAATAATGTTTCAACCAAATTTAAAACAGTCAAAATGATATTGCATATAAGTATTGGCATTATCACATTATTTCCTTTTCCACAACCATATTTTTTGTTTTGATAGAAAACATTACACATATAACAAAAAAATATCATCAGGGTTACAATCATTAAAAGTTGACATGGGAAAATAATTAATATAGATTTTAAAATGCCGTTAAATGAAAAAATGAATATAAATGATACACAATTCAATGATATTAAAAATGACCTATATGCTAGTAAACACCAACCAAACAATGATAAAAATGGATTTAGCGAAAACACTAAAAGTAATACAGATACCAATAAATATGAAAGTAGTCTTGAAAAAAAGTTTGCCGAAAAGTTTTCAAAATCTTCTATTTTATAAATTACATTAAAGCTTTCTAATATGTCTGTATCTCCTACAGATTGCAGTTTTACAGCAGTAAATATTCCAGTTAAAATTCCAATAAGACAAAACATACAACATACAATAATTTTGGGTTTATTGTTTGTTAAGAATTCAATAAATGAAAATTTCAAATTGTAAAATCCAGATGAAAATTTGGGCTTTTTCATAGTATATATCTATTCAGCTAGTTATATAAATATACTACTTAGCCAACTTCTTCCATCATCCAATCAAGATAAACTCCATATCCCTTTGTTGGATCATATAAAAACACATGAGTAACTGCACCTATCAGCTTTCCATCTTGTATTATTGGTGAACCACTCATACCCTGAACAATTCCACCAGTAAGATTTAATAGTCGTTTATCTTTTACTCTAAAAACAAAACTTTTATCATGAGATGAATTTTGATTATATACTTTAATTATTTCAATATCATATTCTTCTCTTATGCCACTAACTGAACTAATTAACTTTGCTTTACCAGGCTTGACAACTAATCTTGATGCAATACTGCAAGATTGGTTCTCGTCGATGATTTTACTACTATCTGTAATTTCACCA